>JANOBL010001002.1:0-5744 GCA_031411635.1 Betaproteobacteria bacterium | reverse complement strand
CTGACGCTGGTTCGCTACGCTTACGGATTGGATTGACGAAAGAGAGCCGCAATGACGATTACCACGATCACCCGCGACAGCCTGATGTCCCTGGAGGCCTATACCAAGGCCCGCAAGACGCTCAAACCGCAAATCATTGCGCACCGCAAGCTGCGCAGCGTGCTGCTGGGCGAGCACATCAACCTGCAGTTTGAGGATGAAAAAACGATTCGGCACCAGATCCAGGAGATGCTGCGCATCGAGAAGATCTTTGAGGAAGAGGGCATCCAGAACGAGATCGATGTCTACGCCCCGCTGGTGCCCGATGGCCACAACTGGAAGGCCACGCTGCTGATCGAATACCCCGATGAGCACGAGCGCAAGCGCGAGCTGGCCCGGCTGATCGGCGTTGAAGACCGGATGTTTGTCGAGGTGGAGGGCCATGCGCGCGTCTACGCGATCGCCGATGAAGACCTGGACCGCGAAAACGCCGAAAAAACCTCGGCAGTGCACTTTGTGCGATTCGAGTTCACGCCCGCGGCGCGTGCGGCGGTGCGGGCTGGTGCGGCGGTCAAGCTGGGCTGCGACCATGCCAACTACCCGTCACACGTCAGCATCACGCCCGAGACGCTGGCCAGCCTGGCGGGTGATCTGGCCTGAAGCCACGCGTTGCGGGCGGCCGTTGTCAGCGGCATGCCGGCCGGGCATCATCGCTGTCCATGCCCCGCTTGGTTTTCACCCCGCAGTTACGCCGCTTTCTGGATGTGCCCGATGTGCACAGCAGCGCCACCCGGCTGCGCCCGGCGCTGCAGCAAGCCTTTGAATCCAACCCACGCCTGGCCGGCTACGTGCTGGACGAGCAAGGCCATTTGCGCGCTAACGTGGTGATCTTCATCGACGGCCAGCGTTGCCACGACCGCATCAACCTGGACCATCCGCTGGCCGCCAACAGCACGGTGCATGTGATGCAGGCCTTGTCGGGTGGCTGACCCCAGCATCAACAACAGGAGGACTCTGTATGGCCGACCGTGCCTGGGTGGCCACCCGCAAAGGCCTGTTTGAGTTGCGCTATCGCGCCGGTGCCTGGCAGATCGCCGGGCAATCCTTTTTGGGCGAGCCGGTGTCGATGCTGCTGCCGCCGGTGGATGGCGGCCGCATGCTGGCGGCACTGAACCTGGGCCACTTTGGCGTCAAGCTGCATGCGTCCGACGATGCAGGCGCCACCTGGCATGAGCTGCCAGCACCGGCCTACCCGCCGCAGCCCGAAGGCGCCGCTGGCCCAGCCTGGAAGCTGGGCCTGGTCTGGGCGCTGGAGGCTGCGCGTGGCACGGTCTGGGCCGGCACCTTGCCGGGCGGCTTGTTTCGCTCGGGCGACGGCGGCGACTCCTGGCAACTGGTCAACAGCCTGTGGCAGGTGCCCGAGCGCGCCGAATGGTTTGGCGGTGGTTACGACGTGCCGGGCATCCACTCGATCTGCCCGCACCCCAGTCAGCCCGGCGAGATGGTGGTGGGCGTGAGTTGCGGCGGCGCCTGGACCACCCACGATGACGCCGAAAGCTGGACGCTGACCGCTACCGGCATGCTGGCCGACTTCATGCCGCCCGAGCGCGCCGGGGACGGTGCGATCCAGGATCCGCACCGCATCGTGCGCTGCAGCGCACGGCCCGAGGTGCTGTGGTGCCAGCACCACTGCGGCATCTGGCGCAGCGGCGACAGCGGCGCCACCTGGCAGCGCGTCACCAGCGCGCCGCTGTCCAGCTTTGGCTTTGCGGTGGCGGTGCATCCACAAGACCCCGACACCGCCTGGTTTGTGCCGGCAGTGGCCGACCAATGCCGGGTGCCGGTCAACGGGGCGTTGGTGGTCAACCGCACATCCGACGGCGGCGCCAGCTTTGAAACTTTGAGCGCCGGGCTGCCGGCCCAACACTGCTACGACCTGGCCTACCGCCACGGCCTGGTGGTGGGCGACGACGGCCGCACGCTGCTGATGGGCAGCACCACCGGTGGCCTGTGGAGCAGCGCCGATGGTGGCGAGCAGTGGCATACCGTGTCGCTGACCTTGCCGCCGATCTACGCCGTGCGCTTTGGCTGATACCCCGGCCACGTGACATCTTCGGCAATGCCGGGCGATCCCACCCTATTTGAGGGGAGCGCAATCCACCGGCATGCCGAAAAATCGCTGTCACAAAGCGCCGGCATCATCGGGAGGTTGCCGGTTGCAAGGCCACCGCCACCGGCCGCATCACCTGGCAGGGATCACAGCCATGACACAAACCTTCAACGTCGGTTCACGCTCGCGCTTTGTCACCGTGACGGCTTGGGTGTTCATCGTGCTGGGCTTGCTGACCAGCGCGTCGGCGCTGGTGCAAAACGCGGCGGTCACGTCCTTGCCCGGGCAGATTGCGCTGGCCGGCACGCCGCTGCCACAACCGCTGGTCACTGGCTGGCTGCTGGGCTATTTGCCGTGGGTGGTGGGCGCCGGCCTGGTGTTGTCGGTGGCCACCCTGGCGGCGGCGGTGGGCCTGCTGCTGCGGCTGGAATGGGCGCGCCGCACCTTCATAGCCCTGCTGCTGGTGGCCATCGTCGTCAACCTGGGTGGGCTGTGGCTGCAGCAGGAGGTGATGCTGTCGCTGGTCAGCGTCACCTTGCACCAGGCGCCGATGCCGCCGCTGGTGGCCGATGTGTTTGGTGGCTTTGTTGTGGCTGCACGCTCGATGGCGGTGCTGGTCACGTTGGCCGGCTGCGCGATGCTGGGCTGGATTGCCTGGCGCTTGACCTTGCCGACAATCCGCCAGGAATTTGCCTGAGCGGCTGACTGGTCAAGCGTCGATCTGACCGTCCAGGTAATACCAGCGGCCGGCTTCGCGCACAAAACGGCTGGTTTCGTGCAGCCGTTGGGCCCGGCCCGCAAGTTTGCTGCGGGCGATGAATTCCACCTTCGCTTGGTCCGCCGTTGTGGCCTGGTGGTGGCGCACTTCCAGGCCCAGCCAGCGTTGGCCAGGCTCAAAATTGACCGTCGTGGGCCGGGTGGACGGGTGCCAGGTGGCCAGCAAATAATCACCCTGGGTCAGCACAAACGCGCTGTAGCGCGAGCGCATCAACGTGGCTGCATCCGGGGCTTGCAGATGCAGCGGTCCGGCAAACCAGCGGCCACAGCAAGCGGCTAGGCGCAAAGGCTGGCCGCAGGGGCAGGGCCGGGTCATTTGCACTGCTGTGACAGGGCTGTTGGACATTGCCGCGCATGATGCCGCAGCGCCCCGGCTGGCGGTGTTGCCGCCGCTACACTGCAGCGCAAACCAGGTGGCCGTTGCAGAGGGTTGCTGCACCCGCCGCTGCGCCAGGAGAAACGATGCTCGACCCCCAAGCCAAGGCCCTGCTGGACCTGATGATCGAGCGCGGCGTGCCCGCCACGCACACGCTGACGCCGCAAGAAGCGCGCCGTTTTTACGTCGAGCGCCGCGCGATCACCCAGCCACCACCCCGGCCGCTGGCCGAGGTGCGGGATTTGAGCGCCACGGGGCCGGCGGGCAACATTGCGCTGCGGCTTTATCGGCCTGACGGCGTGGCCAGCCCGGCCCCCACGCTGGTGTACTACCACGGCGGTGGCTGGACGATTGGCGATCTGGACACCCACGACAGCCTGTGCCGCGATCTGGCCGATGCCGGCCGCTGCGTGGTGGTGGCGGTGGATTACCGCATGGGCCCGGAGCACCGGTTTCCAGCGGCGGTGGACGATGTGCTGGCCGCCACCCGCTGGCTGCAAGCGCAGTCGGCTGATCTGGGCCTGGACCCGGCCCGTTTTGCGGTGGGCGGCGACAGCGCCGGTGGCAACCTGGCGGCGGTGGTGGCGCTGGCCTGGCGGGATGCGGCTGAACCCGTGCCGCTGAAGCTGCAGCTTCTGATCTACCCGGCCACCGACATGCGCGCAGTGGCGCCGTCGCACACCCACAACGGCCAGGGCTATCTGCTGACGGCCGACACGATTGCCTACTTTCGCGGCCAGTACCTGGCGCCCGAGCAGTACAGCGATTGGCGCGCGTCGCCGCTGCTGCATGGCGACTTGTCGCGGCTGCCACCGGCGCTGGTGCTCACCGCCGGCTTTGACCCGCTGCGCGACGAAGGCCGGCAGTACGCCGATGCGCTGTCGGCGGCCGGCAGCGCAGCGCAGTACGTCTGCTTCGAGCGCCAGATCCACGGTTTCATCACGATGGGCCGGGTGCTGGCCGAGGCCAATACCGCCGTGGGCCTGTGCGGCGTGGCACTGCGCAGCGCGCTGGCCTGATGCGCGATGGCCCGAAGCGCTGTGGAACCTGACGCCCGCCGCGCCACTCCATCCTGATCGATGCCGATCCACAGACGCCACTTTGGCGCGGCCTTGGCCGCACTCGCCCCCGCTGTTGTTGCGCCCACCGCCTGGGCCCAGTTCCGGGTTGAGATCTCGGGCATCGGCGCCACCCAGTTGCCGCTGGCGATCACCCGGTTTCGAGATGAAGACCGCAGTGGCCAGCAACTCTCGGCCATCGTGCGGGCCGACCTGGAGCGCAGCGGCGCGTTCCGCATCGTTGAATCCAGCGGCGCGCTGGATGAGCGCAGCCTGCCGCAATACCCCGATTGGCGGGCCCGGGGGGCCGACTCGCTGGTGGCGGGCTCGGTGGCCAAGCTGGCCGATGGCCGTTTTGATGTGCGCTACAAGCTGTGGGATGTGGTCAAGGGCGAAGAGCTGAGCGGCCAATCGCTGGCGGTGCCGGCCGCCGATCTTCGGCTGGCGGCGCACCGCATTGCCGACGCGGTGCAAGAGCGTTTGACCGGTGAGCGGGGTGTCAACGCCACCCGCATCGCCTACGTCACCCGGGCCGCCAACCGCCACACCTTGCGCATCACCGATGCCGATGGCGAGGGCGGCCAGGTGGCGCTGGCCAGCCCGCAGCCGATCATCTCGCCGGCCTGGTCGCCCGACGGTCGCAAGCTGGCCTATGTCTCGTTCGAGAGTGGCAAGGCCGTGGTAATGGTGCAGGACGTGCTGAGCGGCGAGCGCCGCGCTGTGGCCAATTTTCGCGGCAGCAACAGCGCGCCCGCCTGGTCGCCCGATGGCCGGCGCCTGGCGGTCACCTTGTCGCGGGATGGCCTGGCCCAGCTTTACCTGATCGACCTGGACGGCGAGGGCCTGCGCCGGCTGACCACCAGCAACGCGATCGACACCGAGGCCACGTTTTCGCCCGATGGCCAGAGCATCTTCTTCGTCAGCGACCGGGGCGGTGGGCCGCAGGTTTACCGCATCCCCACGTCGGGCGGCAATGCCGAGCGCATCACCTTTGCCGGTGCCTACAACATCAGCCCGGCGATCAGCCCGGATGGGCGCATGCTGGCTTACGTCACCCGGGGCAGCGGCTTTCGGGTGATGGTGCAGCCTTTGGACAACAGCGTGTCGCCGCTGGCGGTGACCGACACCAACGATGACGAAAGCCCCAGTTTTGCGCCCAATGGCCGCTTGTTGATCTACGCCACACGCAACCAGGGCCGCGATGTGTTTATGACCACCACGCTGGATGGCAAGATTCGCAGCCGCTTGTTGTCGTCGGGCATCGATGTGCGGGAGCCGGCTTGGGGGCCGTTCAGCCGATGAGCGTGCGGGATTTGAATGTGCTTTGTTTGCCTGGGATGGCGGCATCTTGCCAGCCACCGTTGATCGAGGAGTGATGACGATGATGGGACTTCGCACCACCGGCCTGGCCGCACTGGCCGCGCTGGTATTGGCAGGCTGCAGC
>JANOBL010001001.1:0-2277 GCA_031411635.1 Betaproteobacteria bacterium | reverse complement strand
GGCCGATGCGGTGAACCGGTTGGGCGCGGCGGTGGGGCCGCAGACCCCCGGTTGGCCGATCCTGCGCATCACCTTGGCCCAGGCCGCTCCTATCCTGCCGTATCTGCTGCTGGTGCTGATGCTGATCTTCCGGCCCAAGGGCTTGCTGGGCACGCGGGAAGGTTGAGACGATGTTGAATTCCAACAAGACCGCATGGATCGTCTGGGGCGGGTTTGCCGCGGTGTTGGCGGTGGCCCCGCTGCTGTGGACCAGCAGTTTTGCGCAGACCATGCTGTCGCAGATCGGCATCGCGATCATCGCCTGCCTGGCCTACAACATGCTGCTGGGCCAGGGCGGCATGCTGAGTTTTGGCCATGCCGTCTACAGCGGGCTGGGCTCGTTTCTGGCGATGCACACGCTGAACCTGGTCACAGCCGGCAAGCTGGCGCTGCCGGTCAGCCTGATCCCGCTGGTGGGTGGCTTGTCGGGGCTGTTCTTTGCGGCACTGCTGGGTTGGGTGACCACCAAGAAAAGCGGCACCACGTTTGCGATGATCACCTTGGGCGTGGGCGAGCTGGTGTGGTCGATGTCGCTGATGATCCCGGAGTTCTTTGGCGGTGAGGGCGGCATCTCGGGCAACCGGGTGGCGGGCCAGCCGTTTCTGGGGGTCAGCTTCGGCCCGCAGATCCAGGTTTATTACCTGATTGCGATCTACTGCTTCATCAGTACCGGGCTGATGTACGCGCTGACCCGCACCCCGCTGGGCCGCATGCTCAATGCCGTGCGCGACAACCCCGAGCGGGTGGAGTTCATCGGTTATTCCACCCAGTATGTGCGTTACCAGGCTTTCATGATCTCGGGCTTTTTCTCGGGCATCGCCGGTGGGCTGGGTGCGCTGAATTTCGAGATCGTCACCGCCGAGGTGGTAAGCGCCGCGCGCTCGGGCGCCTACTTGCTGTTTGTCTTCCTGGGCGGCGCCACCTTTTTCTTCGGGCCGATCATCGGCGCGGTGTTGATGGTGATTGCGCTGGTGCTGCTGTCCGAGCTGACCAAGGCCTGGCTGCTGTACCTGGGCCTGGTTTTCATGCTGATGGTGATGTATGCGCCGGGCGGCATCGCCAGCCTGATCATGTTGAACCTGCGGCTGGCAGTGTTTGGCAAGCTGCGGCGGGTGCTGCCGGGTTATGCGGTGTTGCTGGTGGCGGGCCTGGTGGCGCTGACCGGTGCGGCCGCGATGATCGAAATGCTGTACCACTTGCAGCTCAATGCCGCGCTGGGGCCGAACATGCCGTTCCTGGGCCTGACGCTGGATGCGCAGGCGGCGGCAAGCTGGGTGGGCGCGGTGGCGCTGCTGGTGGTGGGTGCGGCGCTGTTTGACTGGCGGCGCCGGGCTTTTGCCCGCACCTGGGGCGGCATTGCCGAAGAGATCGAGGCGGAAACCAAGCGCCGGGAGGCCCAGGCATGAGTGGTTTCCAACAAACCGGCAACGCTGCCGAGTTCGCGGTCGAGCTGCTTGACGTGCACAAGCAATTCGGCAAGACCCAGATCATCCGCGGCGCGCAACTGCAAGTGCGCCCGGGCGAGCGGGTGGCCATCATCGGGCCCAACGGCGCGGGTAAAAGCACCTTGTTCAACCTGATCTCGGGCCGCTTTGGCCCCAGCAGTGGCGAGATCAAACTCAATGGCCAGCGCATCGACGGCCTCACGCCGTTCGAGATCAACCGGCGCGGCTTGTCGCGCAGTTTCCAGGTCAGCAACCTGTTTGTGCGCCTGTCGGTGTTCGAGAACATCCGCTGCGCGGTGCTGTGGTCCATGGGCTACAAGTACGCCTTCTGGAAGTTCTTGAGCCGGCTGCACGATGCCAATGCGCGCGCCGAGCAGGTGCTGGCGATGATCAAGCTGCAGCGCCGGCGCGACCACCTGGCGATGAACCTCACCTATGCCGAGCAGCGTGCACTGGAGATCGGCATCACGATTGCCGGAGGCTCCAACGTGATCCTGCTGGACGAGCCCACCGCCGGCATGAGCAAGAGCGAGACCACCCGCTTCATCCAGTTGATCCGCGAGGTGACGTTGGGCAAGACCTTGCTGACCGTGGAGCACGACATGGGGGTTGTCTTTGGGCTCGCGGACAAGATCGCGGTGCTGGTGTACGGCGAGGTGATTGCGTTCGACGTGCCGGAGGCAGTGCGCGCCAATCCCCGGGTTCAAGAGGCTTATCTGGGTTCGGTGCTGGCCGACGCACAAGCCGCCGAAGCAGGGCATTGATGTTGCCCCCACGTTCACTTCGTTCACTG
>JANOBL010001000.1:0-11261 GCA_031411635.1 Betaproteobacteria bacterium | reverse complement strand
GCCCAGGATGCTTTTCATCGAGCGCATCAACCGGCCCTCGATGCCTTCCACATAGGCCGCCACCGCCGCCCGGCCGTAGTGGCGCTGCGGGTCCTGGTGCGCGGCCAGGCCCTCAACCGCGTAAAACACCGCCGTGGGCATCGTGCGCTGGCCGGGCTCCAGCTCGACCAGCGTGACGCCGCCGCCGGTGGCGGGCAGCGCGATGGCCGAGTTGGAGGTGCCGAAATCAATGGCGCAGACGGCGGGCATGTTGATTGGCTGGGTTGAAAGGGGCGCGATTCTAGGGCCCAAGCCGTCAATCCAGCCCGGCCAGCCAGCCCTGCAGCAGACCCAGCACTGCCTGCGGCTGCTCCCAGGCCAGCATGTGGCCGCACTCTGCCAGCAGGTGCAACTGCGCCTGCGGGATTGCGGCGGCGATCTCGCGTGCGTTGTCGGGTGGCGTCAACTGGTCGTCCAGGCCGCTCACCACCAGGGTAGGGCAGGCCACGCTGGCTAGCTGCAGACGCAAATCGGCGCGCGCCATCACCGCGCGGTTCTGGCGGATCAGGCTGGCCGCACCGGCGCGCAGGACCATCGCCACATAGTCTTCCTGCAATGCCGCCACATGGCGGGCATGGAACGCAAACATCGCGTTGACGCGGATCAGCTCTTCCACCCGGTTTTGCTCAAACATCGTGATCGCCTGGGTGCGCAAGGCGATCAACTCGGGTGTGTCGGCGCGCGCCGTGCTGCCCAGCACCGCCAGGCCCCGCACCCGGGCCGGCGCCTGGATCGCCACCTGCATTGCCAGCATGCCGCCCAGAGAGCAGCCGGCCAGCAGCAACGGCCCAGGCTGCTCGGCCAGCAGCCGCGTGGCCATTTGCGGCAGCGTATCGGCACGGCCGTGCACATCGGCCACCACCACGGCATGGCGGGCCGCCAGCGCCGGCAACTGAAAACGCCAGAGTTCGGCATCGCAAGCCATGCCGGGCAACAGGATCAAGGTGCTCATCAAGTCAGTTTGACAGAAGGGTTTGACAGACCGGTTTGACAGACCGGTTGACCCATGGCGTGCGGGCACGCGGCTTGCACTGCAACCCGCAAACCAACCCAGGGAGCCCCTGTGAAGACCTTCATCCGCGCCATCGAAACCTGGGTGCCCAGCGCCGACCGCACAACGCTGGCGCATGGCGGCGGCTGGTATGGCGCGGCGCCCGCGTTCGGGGCGCTGAGTTCAAAAGTGTGCTTTGGCTATGGCGAAGGCCTGCCCGGCCAGGCCTGGCAGCAAGGCCATCCGATCGTGCTGCGGCAGTTTGAGGGCTCTTACTTCAAGCGCACCGACGCCGCGCATGCGGCCGGGCTGACCTGCGCCATCGCGATCCCGCTGCTGGCCGGGGATTTCCTGA
This sequence comes from Betaproteobacteria bacterium, assembly GCA_031411635.1. Taxonomy (GTDB): domain Bacteria; phylum Pseudomonadota; class Gammaproteobacteria; order Burkholderiales; family Burkholderiaceae_C; genus Pseudaquabacterium. Next base: position 9,876 of record JANOBL010001000.1, on the reverse strand, counting down.
TGGCGGTAGTGGTGATGTTCTGCGGCGACGATGCCAGCCATGCCGGGGCCATCGAACTCTGGCACAACGATCCAGCCCAATCGGCCGACATGAACCTGGCCGATGCCTATTACGGCAGCACCTCGGAGGCGTTTGAGTACATCGCGCGCCATCTCAGTTTCCGCCGTGGCACCGGCTTGCCGGGCATCGTGTGGGACACCGGCATGCCGGTGTTCATCGACGATCTGGGTCGCGGCCAGCGCTTTTTGCGCGCCGCCAGCGCCACCAAAGTGGGCATCAACCGGGGCCTGGGCCTGCCCTGTGCGCATTCGGGCACCGGCACCTGGGTGCTGGCGTTTTTGTCGGCGCTGGGCACTCCGCTGGCGCGCCGCATCGAGGTTTGGCTGCCCGACCCGGAGCGCTCGGTGCTGCAGTGTGTGGCCGGCCACTGCGAGGTGCTGGGCAAGCTGCCGGTGGCCGTGGATCAAGCCCCGATCGCACGCGGTGCCAGCACCTTGGGGCTGGCAATGGCCACCGGCATTCCGGGCTTCAGCCACCATGCGGGTGACGAGCCCGGCGCGCTGGGTGAGTCGGCACTGGCGGCCGATCTGCAAGTGCTGCTGGCGATGCCGCTGCTGCGCGACGGCCGGCTGTTGGCGGTGATCGGCTGGTACTTTTAGCCGCTGCGGCGCAGCCCGAAAACCGGTCGCAGCCAGCGTTGCCGCCGTACGCATTCGTAGCCCAGCAGGCTGAAGCCAAAGGTGCCCAGCACCAGCAACGGCGCTTCGGCGCCTGGCGCCAGCGCCCGGGGCAGCAAGGCGTGGGCCAGCAGGATGGTCAGCGTCTGGTGCAGGATGTAGACCGGGAACACCGCGTCATTCAGGTAGCGGCGCGCCGGGGCATCAAAGTTCAGATGCCGGCGCGCAAAGCCCAGCGCTGCAACGATGGCGCACCACTGCTGCACGCTGTGGATCAAAGGCGACAGCACGGGTGTCCAGCGGCCGGCTGCAACGGGGTGTGCACTGCCCATCAGCAGCAGGGCCCAGGCCAGCAGCGCGCCAACCAGCGCCACCCAGCGCATGGCCTGCGCCCGCTCGGCCAGCACCGGCGCCCGGGACAACACCGCGCCGGCCACAAACATCAGGATGTACTGGGTGTGCAAAAACCAGTCGTCCACCAGCGCATGGGTGGCCGGGAAGCGGTTGGCCAGGCCCCAGCGGGTCAGTGCCAACAGCACGATCGGCCATGCCAACAAGCCAGCACCATGAACCACCGGTGTTGCGGCCGTTGCCAAGCGGTCCAGCCCGGTTGGCCAGCGGCGTTGCCAAGCCCACAAAAGCAAGGTGTAGACCAACAGATAGGGCAGGTACCACAGGTGGTTCCAGGTTGGCAGGATCAGGCAGGCGCCGTTGCTGCGGCAAAAACCACCGTGGCCACGCAGGTAAAGCTGCATGAAATCAAGATAACTGCCGGGGTAGGCAAAACGCTGCACCACCTCCAGGTACGACTGCGGCGGCACGATCACCAGCACACCGAACAGCAATGGCCACAGCAGCCGCGACGCACGCTGGCGCAGCAGGCCGGCGCTGGCACCGCGCCGGCGCAGCATGAAAGCCGTGGCCACCCCCGAGACCAGGAACAGCAAATCCATGCGCCAAGGCGAGACCAGCCGCATCCACGGCTCCAGCGCGATCACGCTGTGCGGGCTTTTGATGTGCCAACCCCAGCGCACGTAGTACATGCCCACGTGGTACAGCACCAGCAGGCCAAAAGCCAGGATGCGCAGCCAGTCCATGTAGTACAGACGATCAGGCGAGGGCGGGTTGGCAGCCATGCTCGGGTGTTGGTGGCTCACGCGGCGCTGTGGCAAGGCCGCTTGCCGGCATTCTCGACGCCCGCAGTACCGGCGATACGATGCGGTTGACCATGCTTGGCGCCAAACCCATCCCACCACCGCCCGAAACACTGGACCTGCTGATCATCGGCGCCGGGCTGTCGGGCATCGGCGCCGCGGTGCATCTGCAGCGTGATTGCCCGGGCAAGCGCTTCGCCTTGCTGGAGGCCAGGCCCACCTTGGGTGGCACCTGGGATTTGTTTCGCTACCCCGGTGTGCGCTCGGACTCGGACATGTACACGCTGGGTTACCAATTCAAGCCCTGGAAAAACGCCAAGGCGATTGCCGATGGCGCGGCGATCCGGCAGTACATCGCCGAGACCGCTGCCGAGCATGGCATCACCCGGCACATCCGCCATGGCCACCGGGTGATCAGCGCCGACTGGTCGGCCAGCGAGGCGCGCTGGACCTTGCAGGTGGCGCATGCGGCGGGGCGGCTGATCCTGAAAGCTCGCTTTGTGCTGTTTTGCAGCGGCTACTACCGCTATGCCCAGGGATACCGGCCGCAGTTTGCCGGGGAAGAAAACTTTGCCGGCACGCTGGTGCACCCGCAGCACTGGCCGCCGGGGCTGGACTACAGCGGCAAGCGTGTGGTGGTGATCGGCAGCGGTGCCACCGCCGTGACCCTGGTGCCCGAACTGGCGCGCAGCGCCGCGCATGTGACGATGCTGCAGCGCTCACCCAGCTATGTGGTGACGCGGCCGTCGACCGACACCATCGCCGAGACGCTGAAACGCTGGCTGCCGGCAAGCTGGGCCTACCGCCTGGTGCGCATCAAGAACGTGGCGGTGGGCATGCACTACTACCGGCTGGCGCGCAAATACCCGGCCCAGGCCAAAGCCCGGTTGGTGGGCTTGGTGCAGGCGCAACTGGGGCCGCAGTTTGAGGTGGAAAAACACTTCACACCGCGCTACAACCCCTGGGACCAGCGGATTTGCCTGGTGCCCGATGGCGATCTGTTCAAAACCCTGCGCGAGGGCAGCGCCTCGGTGGTCACCGACCAGATTGAGCGCTTCACCAGCCACGGCATCCGGCTGCAATCGGGGCAAGACCTGCCGGCCGACATCATCGTCACCGCCACCGGGCTGCTGCTCAATGTGCTGGGTGATGTGGCGATCAGTCTGGACGGCCAGCCGGTGGACATGGCAAAAGCCCTGGTCTACAAGGGCATGATGTACAGCGGCTTGCCCAACCTGGCCAACACCTTTGGCTACACCAATGCGAGCTGGACGCTGAAGGCCGATCTGACGTCGCGCTATGTCTGCCGGCTGCTCAAGCACATGGACAAGCGCGGCCACACGGTGTGCACGCCTCTGCGCGACGAGGCGGTCAAGCCCGAGCCGTTTCTTGATTTCACCTCGGGCTATGTGCAGCGCGCGGTGGCCATGCTGCCCAAGCAGGGCAACCGCAAACCCTGGCGGCTTTACCAGAACTATCTGCTGGACTGGCTGGCGCTGCGCTGGGGCAGTGTGGCCGACGGCGTGATGGTGTTTGGCCGCGCCGGGCCGGGTTGATACCGGTCTTCAAGCGCCAGGCACCAATCCCTCGGCAGCCTTGCGCGGCAGCCGGAAATGCCACCACGGCAAGGCCTGCACCAATGACAACACCTGGCCGCTGCGTGCCGGCGCATAGCCTGGCAGGCCCAGCAGCGCCGCTGGCCAGGCGGGGCTGTCCAGTGCCTGGCGCAGCTTGTGCACCGCCGGGTGGTCCAGCGCGTCTTTCAGGCACACCAGGTAGTAGTCCTCGGCAATCAGCGGGATGAAGTCCAGGCCAAATTGCGCCGCTGCCGCCTCGATGCCCGGCCCCACATCGGCCGCCCCACTGGCCAGCGCGGCCGCCACCGCCAGGTGGCTGTGCTCGGGGGCATCAAAATAGCCCGGCACCATGGCTGGTGCCACCCCATGCTCGGCCAGCAAATGGTCCATCAGCAGCCGTGTGCCCGAGCCGGGTTGGCGGTTGATGAAGCGGGCGCCACCAGGTTGAGTTGCAACACCCGCCAAGCGCACCAGGTCCGGCAAGCCACGCAGGCGCAGCGGGTTGCCGGGCCGCACCATCAGCCCCTGGGTGCGGCGCAGGCAGCCCATCAGCTTGTGTAGGCCGGGTTTGAGCAGCGGCTTCATCGCCGCAGCAAACTGGCGCGATCCGCCCTGCAGCGGCGGCACATGAAAGCCCGCCACCAGGCAACGGCCCTGCGCCAGCGCCTGCAGCGCATCCACGCTGCCGGCAAAACGCAGCTCGATGTGCAGGCCGTGGTGGGCACTGGCCAGGTCTCGCAGCAGCGGCAGTGCCAGGTCGTGGCTGGCAAAAACCGTCAGCACATGCTGGTTGCCATCCAGCGCCTCGGCCAGCACCCGCTCCAGCTCGGCACGCAGCGCCTCGATGTGCGGTGTCAAGCGGGTGCGGGCACGGGTCTCGGCCCACAACAATCGGTCGGCAAACGGTGTCAGCCGCGCCGGCTGGCCCTGGGCCCAGGTGACCAGCGGCTCGCCCAGCACGTCTTCCCAGCGTTTCAACTGACCCCAGACATGGCGGTACGACGCGCCCAGCGCCTTGGCTGCATGCTGGATCGAGCCCGACTCGTGCACCGCCGTCAGCAGGTCAAACAGCGGGTTGTGCAGCGCCGCGCCGCGCTGGTCGCTGGTCTCAAAGCTGTACTGCAGGTGGACGCCGCGCGCCTTCATGACCATGCCGATGGGTTCATCGGCTGGATTTTAGGCAGCCGGCGCTGCCCGGGCCGCGTCAGCCGCGCCGGCGTGCCGCCAGGCCCAAAACGCCCAGCCCCAATATCAGCATCAGCGCCGTGCCAGGCTCGGGCACCGGCGCCAGGCCCAGGTATTTTTCACCCAGGTAGCCGATGACCTGGCTGCTTTCGGCGGCCGTCAGCGCGCGGTCGTAGACCAGGATGGCGCCGATGTTGCCGCTCCAGAACTCGAAGTTGCCACCCTGGGTGCCGATGTGCCAATCGCCGCCCAGATCACGGGTGGACAGCGCGCCGGTGCTGGTCACCACCGCCTGGCCCAGCAGCACGGTGGCGCTGCTGCTGTCGCTGATGCCACTCAGCACAAAGCCGGCAGCCGGGTTGCTGATGCTGCCGACGCCGGTTTGTGGATTCAGCAGGTCGTTGGCGCCGCCGATGTCGTCGGTGAAGCGCATCCTGGTGTCGGGCACGGCCGACTGGCCCACCGTGCCCAGAAACACCGAGGTCAAGGCATTGCTGCCCGACCAGTTGGAGATGATCTCGCGAAAGCCATCGGCGCCGCCGCCCTGGTGGGTGGTGGCCGCCGCGAAGATGCTGAACTGCTGCGACGTGACCGGCTGGCCGCTGATCAGCAGATCACTGTCGCTGAAGCTGGGCACCGCAATGCCGTTCATGAAGGCGCCGTTGGATTGGGCATAAAACCCGCCAATGCCCACCGCGCCGTGGCCGCTGCCGGATTGGTCGGCCCACTGCAGCACGTTGCCGCTGGGATCAAGCTGCATGCCCTGGTCAGCTTCCAGTTGCAGCGTCAGGCCGGTGATGGACGGCAGCACCGGCACAGCGGCCTGGCCGCTGACGGCTGTTACCAACAGCGCTGCGGCCAGCAGCAGCGAAGCTTGACGAAAGATCATGGCAGCCCCAAAAAAATCACACTTGAGGTCAATGTAAGCCGGTGGGGTGGCCGCTGGCACCCGTCGTTCAGGGGGTTGGCGGCCTGCTGTCAATCACCAACTGGGTTTGCGTGACCACCGCGCACAGCTTGCCCTGGTCATTGCGGATGCTGGTCTGCCACACCATGGTCGAGCGGCCCCGGTGCAGCGCCAGGCACTCGGCGGTGGCGATGCTGCCCAGCTTGGCCGAGGCGATGAACTTGGTGCTGGAATCGGTGGTGGTGGTGCTCTTGCCCGCCGGCAGGTTCAGCACCGTGCCCACCGCACCCAGGGTGTCGGCAAACGCCATGTAGGCACCGCCGTGCAGGATGCCGCCTGCCGTGCACAGCTCAGGCCGCACCAACAGCGTAGCGAGCACCCGGTCGGCGGCGGCCTCGGTGATCAGCACGCCCATCAGGCCGGGGAACAACGGGTCCAGCAGCTTCTGGATTGCGGCAAGCTCAAGCATCGGGGTCTCCTGGTGGTGTGGATAGCGATTCAACCGCCAAACAGCTTTTTCAGCCAGCTCATCAAACGAGCCAGCACACCTTGGGGCGCTGCAGCCGGTGCCGGCTCGGGCGCGGCCACCACCGCGTAACGCTCTTGCAGCTTGGCATTGAAGGTCTCGAAAAACTCGGTGGCCATTTTTTGCGCCGCCATGTCCACCAAGCGCGAGCCGATCTGCGCGATCTTGCCGCCCACCGTGGCATTGGCGGTGTAGTGCAGCACGGTGGTGCGTGGGCCGGTGGCTTCGAGCCGGATTTCGGCATTGCCCTTGCCATGGCCTGCCGCACCACCCTGGCCTTCAAAGCGCAAGGTGTAGGACGTGGGTGGTTGCAGGTTCTCCAACTGCAGCTTGCCCTTGAACTTGGCTTTGACCGGGCCGATGGCCGCGGTGATCAGCACCTCGTACTGGTTCTCGCCGGTGGGTGTCAGGCCGTCGCAGCCGGGGATGGCCTGCTGCAGCAGCGTGGTGTCGTTGAGCGCCTCCCAGGCCTGGGCCTGGCTGACGGGCAGGGTTTGTTGGTTGGTGAGTTGCATGGTGTGTTTGCTGTGATGAATGATGAAGATGACGCGCCGCTGCGCGGCGGCAATGAAAAAGACCGTTCATGCGGCCGCAGGCCGCGTCATAAGGCAGGCGAAGCCGCCTTCATGCATGCGCAGCATGCGTCATGCGCAGCGCGACAACCAGATCGGCCAGGCTCTGCAGATTGTGAGCCGGCAGAAACCGGTCCACATGCGGCAGCATGGCCTTGATGCCACCGGCCCGGGGCTCAAACTTGTCAAAGCGCAGCAGCGGGTTCAGCCATAGCAACCTGCGGCAGCTTTTGTGCAAACGCTCCATCTCGAAGCCCAGCGCGGTGGTGTCGCCATGCTCCAGGCCGTCGCTGATCAGCAGCACCGTGGCCCGGGCGCCCAGCACACGCCGCGCCCAGCGCTGGTTGAAGGCGTGCAGGCTGGTGGTGATGCGCGTGCCACCCGACCAATCGGCCACCGCTCGCACCACCTGGGCGATCGCCAGATCGGGGTCGCGGCCGCGCAGCAAGCGGGTGGTGCGGGTCAGTCGCGTACCGAAGACAAAACTCTCCACCGTGCTGTCGGCATGGCCCAGCGCATGGGCAAAGTGCAGCAGCATGCGCGAGTAGCGGCTCATCGAGCCCGAGATATCGGCCAGTACCACCAGCGGCGCCGGCTGGGTGCGGGGTGCGCGCCATTGCACGGCGCCCCAATCACCGCCGTGGCGCGCCATCTGCGCCATCGTGGCACGCCAGTCGGGCCGGCCGGGCCGGTGCGCCGGCTGGCTGCGCCGGCTGGGCAGCGGCTCGATCAGCAGCGGCAATTGCTGCAGCAAGCGCTGGGCGGCGCGCCATTCGTCGGCTGTCATGGTGTCGAAATCGGCCTGGCGCAAGACTTCGCGGTCGTTCCAGGTGAGCTGGGCGTCGATCTGGATCTGGTCTTGCTGCGGCTCGTCGGGCGGCCGGTTGGGCTGGTGCGGAAACAGCGCATCGCCCAGGCGGCGGTTTTCGGCCGGCGGTGGGGTGGCGCCGTCTTTCAGGTTGACCTTGGGCAACAGCATCGCGCGCATGCGGCCCACCAGGTCCGGATCACGCCAGAACAGCACAAAAGCCTGGTCGAACAGCTCGCGGTGCTCGATGCGGTCGATCAGGCAGGCGCTGAGCACCGCATGGAAATCCCGCTTGCTCTCCAGCCCGGCCACCTGCAATGCCGCCAGCGCGGTGTGCACCCGATCACTGGCCACCGCCATGCCGGCGGCGCGCAGCACGCGGGCAAAGTGCATGACGTTCTCGGCCAAACGACCCGATGACGGGCCTGGTGATGAGGTTGCAAGCAGCATGTTTGAGGCAAGCTCAGCCGGCCGGGCTGCGCAACTCGCTGCGCACCTGCTCCACCAGCCGCGCCGCCTCGCCGCCCTGCATCCTGGCGATGTCGTCCTGGTACTTCAGCAACAGGCCCAGCGTGTGCTGCACCAGCGCCGGGTCCAGCACCACCGCGTCCAGCTCCAGCAAGGCGCGGGCCCACTCGATGATCTCGGCAATGCCTGGCTGTTTGTACAGCTCGATGCTGCGCAGCTTTTGCACAAAGGCGACGATCTGGCGTGCCAGCTCGGCGCCGGCACCGGGCACGCGGCGGCGCAGGATCTGCAGCTCACGCTCGGCATCCGGAAACTCCACCCAGTGGTACAGGCAGCGCCGCTTGACCGCATCGTGGATCTCGCGCGTGCGGTTGCTGGTGAGGATCACGATAGGCGGCTGCAGCGCCTTGATCGTGCCGAGTTCCGGTACGGTGATCTGAAAATCGCCCAGCACCTCCAGCAAAAACGCCTCGAACGGCTCGTCGGCACGGTCCAGTTCGTCGATCAGCAGCACCGGTGGCACGGCGTTGGCGGGATCGATCGCTTGCAGCAGCGCACGCTTGGTCAGGAAACGCTCGCTGAACAACTCGACGGCCAGTGCATCCCTGCCGACGCCGTCTTTTTCAGCCAGCCGGATTTCCATCATCTGCCGGCCGTAGTTCCACTCGTAAGCGGCACCGGCCAGGTCCAGGCCCTCGTAACACTGCAGCCGGATCAGCGGCCGGCCCAGCATCGCTGCCAGGGTGCGGGCGATCTCGGTCTTGCCGGTGCCGGGCTCACCTTCCAGAAACAACGGCCGCTGCAATTTGAGCGCCAGGTAGACGCAGGTGGCGAGCTGCCGGTCGGCCAGGTAATCCAGCGCGGCCAGGCGGGCCAGGGTGTCATCGATGCTGGTGGGCAGCGCGGTGTCGGCGAGCGAGGACAAGGGGCAACTCCATAAAAAACGCCGCAGCGCGTGCGGCGTTTTGCGGTCAGCGAGAGAGACGGCTCAGCCAGCCACCGCCCGCCCGGCCAGCACCGGGATCAGCGCGGCGCGGTACTCGGCCGAGCCATGCAGATCGGTGTTGAAACCATCGGCACTCACAGTGGCACCGGCCAGCGCTGCGGCTGACCAGTTGGCCGCCAGCTTGGCTTCCAGATCCTTGGCGCGGAACACACAAGCCCCGGCACCGGTGACCGCCACTCGCACACCTTGCGAGCCTTTGCTGACAAACACGCCGACGATCGAGAAGCGCGACGCCGGCTGCTTGAACTTCTGCCAGCCGGCTTGGTCGGGCACCGGAAAGCTCACCGCGGTGATCACTTCGCCCTCTTTCAGCGCGGTTTCAAACATGCCGGTGAAAAAATCGTCCGCCGCGATGCTGCGGCTGTTGGTGTGCACCGTGGCGCCCAGGCCCAGCACGGCTGCCGGGTAGCAGGCGGCGGGGTCGTTGTTGGCCAGGCTGCCGCCGATCGTGCCGCGGTTGCGCACTTGCCGGTCGCCGATCTTGCCGGCCAGATCGGCCAGCGCGGGGATGGCTTTTTGCAGCTCGGCGCTGGCGGCCACAGCAGCATGGGTGGTCATCGCACCGATCTTGACGACGCCACCGTTGACGGTGATGCCTTTCAGCTCGGTGATGGCCGCCAGATCGATCAGCGCATCGGGCGCGGCCAGGCCCAGCTTCATCGAGGCCAGCAGCGATTGGCCACCCGCGATCAGTTTGGCATTGTCAGCAGCGGCGGCGCGGGACGCATCGGCCACCGTGGCGGGTGTGGAGTAGGCAAAGGCTTGCATGCTTGTAGGTCTCCGAATGGATCAGCGGACAGCGGCGGAATTTTTGGAGTTCGCGGCCTTCCACACAGTGTAGGGCGTGGCCGGCATCGCCACATCCTTGATGCCCAAGGCGTGACAGATGGCATTGATCACTGCCGGCGGCGAGCCGATGGCGCCGGCCTCGCCGCAGCCTTTGACGCCCAGCGGGTTGTGCGTGCAAGGTGTGCCCTTGGCGGTTTCCACCGTGAA
>JANOBL010000999.1:0-2139 GCA_031411635.1 Betaproteobacteria bacterium | reverse complement strand
GTCCTTGATCTCGTTGCGCAGCACATTGACGCCCCAATTCAACGCCGCTTCGTCCAGCGATAAAACGACCGAGGTGTTGATCTGCGCCCGCTCCTCAAAAGTCTTGTCCAGCTCCATGCGGCCGATCACGCTGCGCAACGTGGTCTGCGCCAATTGGGTGATCGCGATGATGTAGTTCGACGAGCCGTAGCTGGCGCGCATCGCGTCGGTGACCTGGAAGTACAGGATGCCGTCCACCGTCAGCTGCGTGTTGTCCTTGGTGATGCAGACCTGGCTGGGCACGTCGAGCGGGATCTCTTTCAGCGAGTGTTTGTAGGCCAGCCGGTCGACGAACGGCACCAGAAAGTTCAAGCCCGGGGTCAGCGTTGCGTGGTACTTGCCCAACCGCTCCACCACCCAGGCGTTTTGCTGTGGCACCACCTTGATCGAGCGCACGACGAAGATGATGGCGACCACCAGCAGCAGGATGACGATTTCGAAGGTCATGGTTTGTCTTTCGCAGTTGCCAGCACCAGCCGGTTGCCTTCGATGGCGCGGATCACATACTCGCCGGCGGCTGCCGGCGCATCGCCCAGGTGGCGGGCGTCCCAGGCCGAACCGCGGTAATGCACCCGCGCCGTGCCGTCGGCATGCCAATGCGCCACGTGCACCAAGCCGCCGATGTCGAGGTTGACATCGGGGTTAGCCTGGGCCGGCAAGGCAGCCGGCTGGCGGCTGCGCCGCAAGTACCAGGCCGCCACCGCACCTCCGCCCAGCACGGCGGCGCAGACGATCTGGCCGTTGCGGGCCAGGCCCAGGTGGGCCGCAATCGCGCCAGCCGCCGCTCCCTCCGCCATCATCAGCAGATATAACGTGCCGGTGGCCAGCTCGATGGCCACCAGCGCACCGGTGACCAGCCACCACACGGTGGATGCGCTCCAGTCCATCTTCAACTCCTAGCGCCCGGCAGGACCGGGCAAATCCCAGTGTAGGCCTGGCGGCTATGCAGCGCTGGCAGCCTGCCGCGGCGGGGCCGGGCTTCGCCCCTACACTTCGCCCTCGCCGAGAACGGGCCGCTGTTTGAAGCCGCCGTTTTCAACCCGCCTTGCCCGCTCCCGAGGAGCCTCTGCTTGCAACACTTTCGCTTTCCCATCGTCATCATCGACGAAGACTTCCGCTCCGAGAACACGTCCGGGCTGGGCATTCGCGCGATGGCGCAGGCGATTGAAAAAGAAGGTTTCGAGGTGCTGGGCGTCACCAGTTATGGTGATTTAAGCCAGTTTGCCCAGCAGCAAAGCCGGGCCTCGGCCTTCATCCTGTCGATCGACGATGAAGAGTTCACCCCCGGCCCCGAGCTGGACCCGGCGGTGTTGAACCTGCGCAAGTTCATCGAAGAGATCCGCTTCAAGAACAGCGACATCCCGATCTACCTGTATGGCGAGACCCGCACCAGCCAGCACTTGCCCAACGACATCCTGCGTGAGCTGCATGGCTTTATCCACATGTTCGAGGACACGCCCGAATTCGTGGCACGCCACATCATCCGCGAGGCCAAGAGTTATCTCGACGGCGTGGCGCCGCCGTTTTTCAAGGCGCTGGTCGACTACGCGCACGACGGCTCGTACTCCTGGCATTGCCCAGGACATTCAGGCGGCGTGGCGTTCCTGAAAAGCCCGGTCGGCCAGATGTTCCACCAGTTCTTCGGCGAGAACATGCTGCGCGCCGATGTGTGCAACGCGGTGGATGAGCTGGGCCAGTTGCTGGACCACACCGGCCCGGTGGCGGCGAGCGAAAAAAACGCCGCGCGCATCTTCAATGCCGACCATTGTTTTTTTGTCACCAATGGCACGTCCACCAGCAACAAGATGGTCTGGCACCACACGGTGGCGCCGGGCGATGTGGTGGTGGTGGACCGCAACTGCCACAAAAGCATCCTGCACTCGATCATCATGACCGGCGCGGTGCCGGTGTTCCTGACGCCCACGCGCAACCACTACGGCATCATCGGTCCGATTCCGCAGAGTGAATTCAGCCGCGAGGCGATAGAGCGCAAGATCGCGAAGAACCCGTTGCTGGCCGGCGTGGACCCCAAAACCGTGCGGCCGCGCATCATGACCTTGACGCAGAGCACCTACGACGGTGTGCTCTACAACACCGAGG
>JANOBL010000998.1:0-1877 GCA_031411635.1 Betaproteobacteria bacterium | reverse complement strand
CTCTTGCGAGGACGCGTTCTTCAGCAGGTAGCCACTGGCGCCGGCGCTGATCGCCCGGCGGATTTCAGACGGCTCGACCAGGCTGGTCAGAATCAGGAACCGGGTGGCGGGCAACCGCGGGTGCAACTGGCTGATCGCGGCGATGCCGTCGAGCTTGGGCATCATCAAGTCCATCAGCACCACATCGGGTTTCAGCGCCGGGATCAGCTGCACCGCTTCCAGCCCGTTGTTGGCCTCGCCCACCTGGACCAGGCCGTCTTCACCGGCAATCATCGCGGCCAGGCCGGCGCGGATCATCGGGTGGTCGTCGGCGATGAACAGTGATATCGGTGGGTTCACGGGGCGGTGGGTTCGGGCGCTGCATCAGGCGGGCCCAGGCGCAGGCTGATCCGGGTGCCGTGGCCAGGCTGGCTGTGCAAAACCAGTGTCGCATTGATCTCCGCCGCCCGGCTGTGCATGTTGTCCAGCCCAAAGTGGCCGGGCCGGGCCTGCGCGGCATCAAAACCCTGGCCGTTGTCGCTGATGGTCAGCCGGGCACCCCCGGGCGCATCGGGCTGCCAGGCCACCAGCACCTGGCTGGCGCCGCTGTGCCGGCCCACGTTGGACAAGGCCTCTTGCGCAATGCGGTAGAACTGCAGCCGCACGACCGGGTCGGGCACATCCCCGCCGGCGATCTGCGCTTCCACCTGCATGTCGCCGCGGCACACCAGGGCCTCGATCGGATGGCGCAGCAGATCGGGCAGCGGCAGGTCGGCCAGCGCATCGGGTTTCAGCTCGAACAACAGCATGCGCATCTCGGCCAAGGCGCCCCGGTTCAGCCGCTCCAGTGACTCGGCCTGCGCTTGCAGCTTGGCCGGATCGGCGGCGGGGCCACGTGCAGCCTGCTTGGCCAGCGTGCCGGCGATCACATTGGACGCAAACAAGGTCTGCGACACGGCGTCGTGCAGGTCGCGTGCGATGCGGTTGCGCTCGGCCGCCACCGCCAGTTCGCGCTGCTGCACCAGCAGCCGGGCATGGTGCATCGCCAGCGCGGTCTGGCTGCACACGGCACCCAGCAGGCGCACCCGCTCGGCGTCGAAATAACCCGGGCTGTGGTGGTCCACCCGCATCACCCCCAGCACCTCGTCCCGAAAGCGCAGCGGCAGGCCCATCCAGGCCCGCGTGCCCCGGTAAAGCGTCGAGGTGCTGGCATCGTCGGTCACTTTCTCCCACAACCACGACAGCAGGCTTTGTTTGGCGTTGTTGTCGATCAGCGGCTCGCGCTGGCGCTCGATCTGCTCGTAGCGCTGCAGGTTGCTGCGCGACAAACGCTTGCCCAGCAGTGGCTGGGCCGGTGTGCCCTCGTCTTCGGACGGCTCGGCCTGGGCGGTGGCATCGTTGCTGCGGTATCCCGTCAACACCACCTGGCTGCTGTCGCTGCGCCGGTCGCGCGACCAGACCGACGCACTGCTGTACTCCAGCGTCTGCTCCAGGGCCTTCAGCGCCTCATCGACCAGGCCGAACAAATCGTCGGTGCCTGCCAGGCCGGTCGACAGGTCTTGCAGCGTGGACAGCTCGTGGGTGCGCTGCTGCAACTGCTGGCCCAACTGTGCATTGCGGGCTTGCAGCGCGCGGCGCTGGCTGCGGTGGTGATCCACCAGGCGGCGCAGTGCGTGGCTGGCTTGGCGCAGCTCGGCGCTGCCGGTCAGCAGCGGTAGCTGGGCATCGTCGCCGCTGTCTTTATGCCGCAGCGTGCGGCTGGCGGCGGCCAGTGTGCGCAGCGCCAGCGCGTGGCGCTGTGCCAGCGCTGCTGCCGCTGCCGCACCCACCACGCCGGTCAGCGTGATGCCAGCCAGCAGCGCCGGCAAGCTGCTGGCCAGGTTGTCGCCCCAGGCCGA
>JANOBL010000997.1:0-3161 GCA_031411635.1 Betaproteobacteria bacterium | reverse complement strand
GCCCCACCGGCGGCATCACGGCCGAGACGGCGCCGCAGTTCCTGGCGCTGTCGAACGTGAAGGTCTGCGGTGGATCGTGGCTGACACCTGCCGATGCCGTCGATGCGAAGGACTGGAAGCGCATCACCGAGTTGGCGCGCGCGACGGCAACTCTCTTGCCCCGCTAGCCGCCGGCCCGCTCGATCAACTCGATCTTGTAGCCGTCCGGGTCGGTGATGAAAGCAATCACCGTGTTACCACCTTTCACCGGCCCGGGCTCGCGCGTGATCGCGCCGCCCAGCGCGGCGGCCCGGCTGCGCAGCGCCTCACAAGTGGCCGCCACATCGGGCACGCCGATCGCCACATGGCCAAAGGCGGTGCCGATCTCGTAGTGATCAACCCCGTGGTTGTAGGTCAGCTCGATCTCGGCCTGGCCCGGGTTGCCACCAGCGTAGCCGACAAACGCCAGGTCGTATTGCTGCTCGGGCCGCTGCGTGGTGCGCAGCAAGTCCATGCCCAGCACCTGGGTGTAGAAATCGATCGCGCGCTGCAGGTGGCCTACCCGCAGCATCGTGTGCAGCATTCGCATCGTGGTTCCCGGTGGTTTTGGAGGCGGCAGTGTGCACCAGCGTGGCTGGCGGCCACCGCGATCAGGCGGGGTTCTGGTCCAGCCAGATGCCCAGGCCCTGGGCGTTCAGCTCGATGTCCAGTGCCAGGTTGGCCAGGCCCGCCTCAACATCCACCACACCGTGGCGCTGCAACTGTGCGCGGTACAGCGCGCTCAGTTCGGCTTTCAGCGCGGCATGGCGATCGGGGTTGTGGCGCAGCGCGGTGGACCGCGCCACCATCGCATCAATTTGTTCAAAGAGCAGGCCGGCCAGCCGGGGCACGTCGCCCACCCGGCCGTAATGGGTGAGGTACATGCACGCAGGCTTACTCGCCAGCAGCCGGGCTATCGAGTGCTTGAGCGCGACCGGATCAAACTGCACCGGGGTGGAACTGGGCAGCGCCCAGGCACCGGCGGCGGTGTCGAACTCGCGGTAGCTCAGGCCAAAGGTGTCGCCGGTAAACCAGCCCCGGCTGCGTCCATCCCACACGCAGTGGTGATGCCTAGCATGACCGGGTGTGTCGATGAACTGCAGCGGCCGCCCGGCCAGGTGGATCGTCAAACCATCGGAGCTGGCCTGCACCCGCTGGGCCGGCACCGGCACCAATTGGCCGTAAGAGCGGTCCATCTCGTGCTGGCCATACACCGCCAGCGCGCCCTGGTACAGCGCCGACGGGTCGATCATGTGGCGCGCGCCCCGGCTGTGCACCCACATCGTGGCCTGCGGCAAGGCCTGCATCAGCAGCCCGGCGCCGCCGGCATGGTCCAGGTGAACATGGGTGGGGATCACCAGATCCACCGCATCGCGCGCCAGCCCCAAGTCGTCCAGCGCGGCCAGCAAACGTGGCACCGCAAAGTTGGTGCCGGTGTCGATGAACGCGGCACGGCCTTGCTCGACCAGCAGGAACGAGGCATCAAACAGCGGCCGGTGAAAACCGGTGTCGATGACAAACACGCCGTGGTCCAGCGCCTGGACAAAGTCCAAACTCATCGCCAGCGTTTCAGCCTTGGGTGATGGCGCACAGCCATGGCTTCAGCCCTGGCTGTTGGCATACAGCGCCCACAGCCGGCCCAGATCGGCCGCGCCGTCGGCGCCTTGCACACTGCGCAGCACCTGCACCGCCTTGGCCTTGTTCTTGCCACCTTGCAGCAGTGCCAGGCCCAGGCGCAGCTTGGCGTCCTCGGGCCGCTTCAGCCCGCCTTTGGCAATGCCTTGCTCGATCAACGCAATGCCTTTGTCGGCCTGGCCCATCGTGGCGTAGGCATAACCGATCAGCACCAGATCGTTGCCATCCTTGGCGGCCACGGCCGCAGCGGCGCGTTGGTCGATCCCGGCCTTGGCTTCGGTTTCCTGCTTGTTGGCCAGGTCACGCAGACGCTTGTGGCGTTCAGCCTCGGCGCCCACGCCCAGCGCACCGGCGGCAAAACCCTTGTCGACGATGGCCTTGCCTTCGGCCGGCAGGCCAGCCTGCAGCGCAAGCTGCGACATCTCCATGAACTCGTCGGTCTTGGCCAGTGAGCCGGTCGCCAGCTTGAGCCGCATCACGTCAAGCGAAAAACGGTCGGAGAACCCACTCTTGCGCTGCAACCGCGCCAGGTAAATGCCCCAGTATTCTTTCTTCGGATGGCTGTACAACAGCTTTTCCAGCGTGGCCGCCTGGCCAGCGGTGTTGCCGGTGCGCATCTGGGCATCGGCCAGGCGCAGCAAGTCGTTTTCGTCCGGTCGGCGACCGGCTTGTTCGGCAGCGGCCACCGCTGCAGCGGCGTCTTTGGCCACCGCGGCAAAATCACCGTTCTGGCCTTGCACATAGGCCTGCAATTGCTTGAGCTGCGCGCTGTTGCTGCCCAGCGATTGGGCCTTCTGGATCCACTGGCTGGTCTTGGCCCAGTCCTTGGCGCCCGAGTAGGCAAACGCCAGCGACTCGGCCACCTGCGCCGCTTCATTGCCCGAGACCTTGGCAAACACCGACTCAAAAGCGGCAATCGCGGTGCCGTTGTCGCCAGCACGCTGGGCGGCCGAGCCCTTCATGCGCTCGATCATCAGTTGCTCGGCCGGCGTTTTGCCGCCCACCGCCTCGGCCTCGCGCACCTTGGCCAGCGCTTCCTTGGCCTTGCCGGCCTTCAACAGGTCAGACGCTTGCTGCAGCGGCTTGCCCACCTCGGGCCGCAAGGCCTGGGCCTGGCTGGTGCCCACAAGGCCGATGCAGCCGGCCAGCAGCAACGCGGCAGTCAGCGCAGAAAACTTGGTCATCGTTGCGCTCAATTCATGAACTGTTCGTTGCCGACCAGCCCGATCTTGGTCACGCCCAGGCGCTGCGCACTGGCCATCACCATCGCCACCACCTTGTAGCTGACCAGCTTGTTGGGCCGCAAATGCACCTCGGGTTGATCGGGCAATGCGGCCACCTGGACCAGGCGGTTTTCCAGATCGGCGCGGTCGGTCACGATCGTGCCGTTCCAGCCGATGGTGCCGTCAAAGTCCACATCGATGCGCACGATTTCGGGTGGCTTGGGCGGCGCCGCACTCGGCCCCACCGGCATGTTCATCTTCACCGCATGGGTCTGGATCGGGATC
>JANOBL010000996.1:0-3117 GCA_031411635.1 Betaproteobacteria bacterium | reverse complement strand
GTCATCGACGTCACGTTTTTTGCGTCGAACATGCTCAAACTGGTTGCCGGCGGCTGGTTTCCTATCGTCATCGGCATCGGCATGTTCACGCTGATGCTGACCTGGGTGCAGGGGCGCCAACTGGTGGGCGACCGCATGCGCGACGAGGCCATCGACCTGGCTAGTTTCCTCGAAGCGGTGTTCATCAGCCCGCCCAAACGGGTCGAGGGCACGGCGGTGTTCTTGTCGGCCGAACGCGGCCTGACCCCCAACGCGCTGATGCACAACCTGAAGCACAACAAGGTGCTGCACGAGTACAACCTGTTTGTTGCGGTGCGCCAGCACGAGATCCCGTGGGTGGGTTTTGACAAGCGCATCGAGATCCAGCCACTGGGCCACGATTGCTGGCAGGCGGTGCTGCATTTCGGCTTCAAGAACGACCCCGATGTGCCCGAGGCGCTTAAATTGCTGGAAGGCCGCGGCATCCCGCTGCCCGAGATGGACACCAGCTACTTTTTAAGCCGCGACATCGTGATCCCCACCTTTGGCGACGGCATGGCGATGTGGCGCGAAAAGCTGTTTGCCGGCATGCACCGCAACGCATCCGCCGCGGCCGATTTTCTCAACCTGCCCAGCAACCGGATCGTCGAGCTGGGGGCCAAGGTGGAGATTTGACGCAGGCTGTGCCGGGCTGGCCTTGCATGCGCTGCCTGCCCAGGCATTGCGAAGGGCGCGCCTGGCGCAACGGGGCGAGGCATTGGTGAAGCCCGCGTGGTGGCGCGATCTGTCGCTGTCCGCGGTGGTGGCGGGTTTTGTCGCGGTGCTGGTGGGCTATACCAGCTCGGTGGCGATCGTCTTCCAGGCCACCCAGGCGCTGGGCGCCACGCCGGCGCAAACCGCGTCGTGGATGTGGGCGCTGGGCCTGGCGATGGGCTTGAGCTGCATCGGCTTGTCGCTGTACTACCGCCAGCCGGTGCTCACCGCCTGGTGCACCCCCGGCGCGGCGCTGCTGGCCGCCACCCAGGGCGTGAGCCTGGCCGAGGCCACCGGTGCCTTCATCGTCTGCGCAGTCTTGATCGTGCTGGCCGGCATCACCCGGCTGTTTGAGCGGGTGATGGACCGGGTGCCGATGGCGGTGGCCGCCGCGCTGCTGGCCGGGGTGTTGACACGCTTTGGGCTGGATGCGGTGCTGGCGGTGCGCAGCTCGCCTGGTTTGGTGCTGGTGATGGTGGCGGCGTTTCTGGCCGGGCGGCGCTGGTGGCCACGCTATGCAGTGCCGGGGGTGCTGGTGGCCGGCATGGTGGTGGCCGCGCTGCAGGGCCGCTTGCACCCGGGCGCGGTGCTGAACCTGGGCTGGTCGGCCTGGGCCACCCCCGTGTTTGTGATGCCGCAGTTCAGCCTGGCCAGCGTGGTGGGCGTGGCGCTGCCGTTGTTCATCGTCACGATGGCCTCGCAAAACCTGCCCGGCGTGGCGGCGCAGCGCGCGGCGGGTTACGCGATTCCGGTGTCACCCGTCACAACAGCAACCGGCCTGGTGAGCTTGGTGCTGGCGCCGTTTGGCGCATTTGCGATCAACCTGGCGGCCATCACCGCGGCGATCTGCATGAGCCCCGAAGCCCATGCCGACCC
Organism: Betaproteobacteria bacterium; assembly: GCA_031411635.1. Lineage (GTDB taxonomy): Bacteria > Pseudomonadota > Gammaproteobacteria > Burkholderiales > Burkholderiaceae_C > Pseudaquabacterium. The sequence goes on along the minus strand of JANOBL010000996.1, from coordinate 1,509 downwards.
GGCCAAGCGCTATACCGCGCCGGTGATGGCGGGCATCTTCTACACGCTGCTGGGCCTGGCCGGCGGCGCGGTGGTGGGGCTGCTGGCGGCGTTTCCGCGTGAGCTGGTGGCGGCGATTGCCGGCCTGGCGCTGCTGGGCACGATCGCCGGTGGCCTGAGCGCGGCGCTGAAAGACGAGCACCACCGCGACGCCGCCGCCATGACTTTTCTGGTCACGCTGTCGGGCGTCTCGATGGCCGGCATCGGCGCGGCGTTTTGGGGCGTGGTGGCCGGCAGCATCACCCTCGCTGTGCAACACTGGCGGCCCCGCCGATAAGGCATGCCGCACGAGCACCGCCACCATGAAACTGCTGTTCGTCGCCGACCCGCTGGAGGGCTTCAAAACCTACAAGGACACCAGCTTCGCGATGATGCGCGAGGCGGTGCGCCGCGGCCACAGCTTGATGGCTTGCGAGCCCAAGGACATGCGCTGGCAACGGGGTGAGAAGGTGACAGCCTGGGTGCGCGACATCAGGCTCACCGGTGATGCCGACGATTGGTTCAAAGCCGAACCATCACGCCCCCAGGTGCTGGCCGAAGTGCAGGCGGTGCTGATGCGCAAAGACCCACCGTTCGACAGCGAGTACTTCTACGCCACCCACTTGCTGGGCCAGGCGGTGCGCGAAGGCGCCAAGGTGTTCAACCACCCCGGCGCGCTGCGCGACCATCCTGAGAAACTGGCGATCCTGGAGTTTCCGCAGTTCATCGGCCCCACCTTGGTGACACGCGATGCGGCGCATGTAAAGCGCTTCCATGCCGAGCACCAGGACATCATCCTGAAACCGCTGGACGGCATGGGCGGCATGGGCATCTTCCGGGTCGGGCCGGACGGGCTGAACCTGGGCTCGATCACCGAGACGCTGAACCGCGACGGTGCGCAGACGCTGATGGTGCAGAAGTACCTGCCGGAGATCGTCAAAGGCGACAAACGCATTTTGGTGATCGGTGGTGAGCCGGTGCCGTTTTGCCTGGCCCGCATTCCGCAGGGCAGCGAGATCCGCGGCAACCTGGCCGCTGGCGGCAAGGGTGTGGCCCAGCCGCTGTCAGCGCGGGACCACGAGATCGCCACAACGCTGGGGCCGATCCTGGCCGCCCGGGGCTTGCTGCTGGTGGGCCTGGACGTGATCGGCGACAGCCTGACCGAGATCAACGTCACCAGCCCGACCTGTTTTCAGGAAATCACCGACCAGACCGGCTTCGACGTGGCCGCGATGTATTTGACCGCCCTTGAAAAGGAACTCAGCGCATGAAAACCAAAGCCGCCGTCGCCTGGAAAGCCGGTGGGGCTCGTGACGTTGATCTCGGTGAGGCTGTCGCCGATCACGTCGAGGCCGACGAACAGCTGCCCGCGCGCGGCCAGCACCGGGCCGAGCGCTTCGGCGATCTCGCGGTCGCGCGGCGAGAGCGGCTGCGCGATATTCTTTACAAGATTTAAACCTAAAATAATATGGATTGTCATTTTGCTTTTTT
>JANOBL010000995.1:0-1629 GCA_031411635.1 Betaproteobacteria bacterium | reverse complement strand
GTGTCGAAGATTCAGGGCGCCGGGTTGCACTTCGTGGGCGGGGTGCCCGGGCTCGCGCTGCAAGTGACTGCCGGCCCAGGCCGGAGCTGGGTGCTGAGGTCAGTGGTCGGAGGGAAGCGCCGAGAGATGGGCCTTGGCAGCTATCCCGGAGTGACCCTCGCGCAGGCACGCGAAAGAGCCCGCGTGGCGCGCGATCTGATTCGGCAGGGCATCGACCCAATCGAGCGGCAGCGCGAGTCTCAGAGTGCCCTGCGGGCTTCTGTTGCTGCTGCGCTGAGCTTCGACCAGTGCGCTGCGAAGTTCATCGCCGCCCATCGCGCCGGCTGGAAGAACGACAAGCACGCCCAGCAGTGGGGAAACACGCTGGCCCAGTACGCCAGCCCGAAGATCGGATCGGTGCTGGTCCGAGACATCGGGCTATCCCAGGTGCTCGCGGTGCTGGAGCAGCCTGCCGATGCGGACGAGGCAAATGGGCAATCCCTGTGGCTTGCGAAGACGGAGACCGCCAAGAGACTGCGCGGCCGGATTGAGCAGGTGCTCGATTGGGCGGCGGCCCGTGGATACCGAGAAGGCCTGAACCCAGCTCGCTGGCGCGGGCACCTGGACAAGCTGCTGCCGGCGCCCGGCAAGGTGGCCAAGGTCGAAAGCCATCCTGCCTTGCCAGTTGGCGAGGCCGGCTCGTTCATGGCCCGCTTGCGTGCAGCGCAAGGTTTGGGGGCGAGGGCGCTGGAGTTTGCGATCCTGACCGCGGCACGATCTGGTGAGGTTCGCGGCGCGACGTGGTCTGAGATTGACCGCGATGAGCGGGTGTGGACTGTGCCGTCGGCGCGAATGAAGGCCGACAAGGAACATCGAGTGCCGCTGTCCGATGCCGCCCTGGGCCTACTGGACAAGCTGCCTCGGTTCGAGGGCAACGACCTGTTGTTCTCAGCGCCACGCGGTGGCCAGCTGTCCGACATGACTTTGACCGCAGTGATGCGGCGCATGGGTCTCGCTGCTGTGCCGCATGGGTTCCGGAGCACCTTTCGTGATTGGGCGGCCGAGCGCACCAATTTCCCACGTGAGGCGGCCGAGATGGCGCTGGCGCACGCCATTGGTGACAAGGTGGAGGCCGCCTATCGGCGTGGCGACCTGTTCGACAAGCGCCGCAGGATGATGGCCGAGTGGGCGCGGTTCTTGTCGAAGCCCGAGACAAGGACGACCGGCGGGGTGGTAGCCATCGTCGGGGTAGCCCGTTGACAGCGCTCTCCTTCAGTGCCGGCCAGCTCGACTCCTTGCGAGGCCTTGGCGTTACGCCGGCGCAGGTCGAGTGCCTGGAGTCGGTGCTTCCGAGCATCGCCGCCCAGGTCGCCACGCCGCCGGCCGCAAAAGAGGTAGAGGCCGCACTTGACGAACTGGCATCAGCCTTGAGCCGAGCGCTTCGCGTCATCCAGGCCGCCGGTTCTCTAGAGGCTACGCCGGATCGTGAGGCTGCGAATATCCTTCAGCTCGCAGCCGCCAGGGCCGGGGGGTTGACCTGTCTTCTGGCGTTTGCCGCTGATATCCCGAAGGTGGCGGCGCTGGCACAGCAGGCCCGGGGAATGGTGCCGAAGGTGCAGCGCCGCGGCATGGCCTGGCCGTCGGCCGTCT
>JANOBL010000994.1:0-4287 GCA_031411635.1 Betaproteobacteria bacterium | reverse complement strand
ACCACACCGGCGGTGGTGGATCTGCTGGAGGGCCGCATCGATGCCCTGGCCCTGGCCACCGCACCCGAGGCGCTGATGGTGCAAATGCTGCTGCAGACGCCGGGCATCCGGCTGCTGGACTTTGCCCAGGCCGAGGCCTATGCGCGGCGCTTTGGTTTTATCAGCGCGATCGTGCTGCCACGCGGCGTGGTGGACCTGGCGCGCGACCAGCCCGGCACCGATGTGCACCTGGTGGCACCCACCGCCGCACTGGTGGCGCGGGCCTCGCTGCACCCGGCGCTGGTGCAGTTGTTTGTGCAGGCGGCGCAGCAAGTGCATGGCGGGGCGGGCTGGTTCCAGCGCAAGGGGGACTTTCCCAACGCGGCCAATACCGAGCGGCCGCTGGCGGCCGAGGCGCAGCGCTTTTACCGCAACGGCATGCCCTGGCTGCAGCGCTACCTGCCGTTCTGGCTGGCCAACCTGGCCGACCGCATGTGGCTGGCCTTGCTGGCCATCGTGGCGGTGCTGATCCCGCTGGCACGGGTGCTGCCGCCGTTGTATGAGTTTCGGGTACGTTCACGGGTGTTCCGCTGGTATGCAAAGCTGCGCGCGCTGGAGTCGGCGCTGGGCCAGCGGCCGCGCAGCGAACTGCTGGCCGAGCTGGACGAGATCGAATCGTCTGTGGGCCACATCAGCGTGCCGCTGAGCTACACCGACGAGCTGTATGCGCTGCGCGGCCATATCCAGATGGTGCGGGACCGGCTGCAAGCTGGTTGAGCCTCAACCCGCCATCAAGGCCGATCACTGGGTTTTTTCGCGCCGGTGGCGGCTGGCTTCGGGCGGCCGGCCGGTGTGGCGGCGGTCACCGGCGGCTCGGTGGCCACCAGGCCGGGCAAAGGTGCACCTTCGGCGGTGAAGTCAGCCTGCGCCTGGGCCAGGTTGGGGGCTGGATGCGGCTTGCGGGCGCGGGTGGGTCGGAGTGATGGTCGCATGGGGATTCCCTGGATTGGTTGGGTCCGGCGTGGCGGTGAAACGGCGTGCCGCGCTGCCTGCACAATGGCCCGCGCAATGCCAGCGCGGCATCGGCCGGTACCGCTTGGCCGGCTCGGCGCCGATGCCGGACTACCGTAGGCCGCGGCCTACAGCACGGGTGCCCGGAGGCCGGGCCGGGCGCACCACGCTCATTGAGGATTGGCGTTTGACGCTTCGGCCCCGGCACCCCACAATGTTGTTGAACATTTCAACAACTGGTAGCAGCATGTCCACCGTCAACTTCAGCGTGCCCGAAGATGTCAAACAAGCGTTCAACGCCGCGTTTAAAGGCCAAAACAAAAGCGCCGTGATCGCCGAGCTGATGCGCGAGGCGGTAGCCCGTGCCCAGCGCCGGCAGCAGCACCGCCTGGCGGTTGATCGCATCCTGGTTGATCGCGCCACGGCACCGCCGGTCACACAAGCGCAGTTCAGGGCCGCCCGCGATCAAGGCCGCCAATGATCTGTGTGGTGGATGCCAGCGTTGCAGTGAAGTGGTTTGTCGATGGTGATTGGGCACTGCGTGAGGACCACCTGGAGCCTGCCCTGGCCATCCTGCGTGCAAGTTCCGAAGCCAGGCTTGAGTTTTTGCAGCCACCGCATTTCCTGGCCGAGGTGGCGGCTGTGCTGGCCCGCATCAAGCCCGACACGGCCACACGCGACATCGACAATCTGGCCACGCTGGACATCACCTGGGCTGAACCCACCCAGGCCTGCGGTCCTGCCATCGATCTGGCCTGCCAGCTTGATCATCACTTGTTCGACACGCTGTACCACGCGCTGGCGCTCAGCACCCCTGGCGCGGTGTTGGTGACCGCCGACCGACGCTATTTCGACAAGGCCCGTGGCTTGGGCCAGATCGCCTGGTTGCCAGAATTTCGGGTGGATTGACACACGCCATCTGGCATCGCTTGGCCCGATCAGCCCACCGGCCGCAACTGCTGCAGCAGCGTGGGCAGCAGCTCACTCACCGTCGGATGGATCTGCACCGTGCGCGACATCACGCTGACCGGCTGCCGCGAGGCCATCACCGCCAGCAGCGCATGCACCACCTCGTCGCCGTTGTGCCCCAGGATCGCCGCACCCAGCAGGCGCTGGCTGTCGGCATCCACCAGCACCTTCATGAAGCCTTGGGTCTCGCCGGCCTCACGCGCCCGGCCCACACGCTGCATGGGCATCTTGGCACGCAGCAGCCTGCGGCCACTGGCCCGGGCCTCGGTTTCAGTCATGCCGATGCGGCCCAGCGCCGGGTCGATGAACAGCGCATAACAAGGGATGCGGTCGCTGATGCGGCGCGGGTCGTTGTCAAACAGGTTGGCAACGACGATCTCATGGTCGTTCCACGCGGTGTGGGTAAAAGCACCCCGGCCATTGCAATCGCCCACCGCCCAGACACCCTCGGCGCTGCTGCGGCATTGCTCGTCCACCGTGATGTAACCCCGCGCATCGGTCTGGATGCCGGCCGCGGCCAAGCCCAGGCCGTCGGTGTTGGGCCGCCGGCCCACGGCCAGCAGCACATGGCTGCCGACGATGGGGGCTTGATCGCCGGCACAGGCTGCGCCGACGCTGATGCGATCCCGATCCCGATCCCGTTCACGGGCCAGCGAGAGGCACTCGGACCCCAGCGCAAAACGCACACCTTCGGCCTCCAGGATGGCGCGGATGCCGGCCGACACGTCCTCGTCCTCGCGTGGCAACAGCGTGGCCGAGCGCTCCACCACCGTCACCGCCGCGCCAAAGCGCCGCATCATCTGCGCAAATTCCAGCCCGATGTAGCTGCCGCCGACGATCACCAGGTGCTCGGGCACCTGGTCCAGGTCCATGATCGAGACGTTGTCCAGCGTGGGCACGGTATCGATGCCCGGCAGATCGGGCCGCACCGAGCGGCCGCCGACGTTGAGAAAGATACGCGGCGCGGTCAACTGCCGGCCGGCCACGGCCAGCGTGGCCGGCGCGACGAACCGGGCGTCGCCAGTGATCACCTCGGTGTGCTTCAGGCCACCCATCCACTCTTGCAAGCCGCTGCGCGAGTGCTGGACGATGCGGTTCTTGCGCGCCATCACACTGGCCATGTCGACGCGGATGTCGCCGGCCGAAAAACCAAACTCATCACCCCGCCGCGCCAGGTGCATCGCCCGTGCGCTGGCCACCAGGGTCTTGGTCGGCACGCAACCCACGTTGACGCAGGTGCCGCCAAGGTGGCCACGCTCGATCACCGCGGTGCGCAGGCCTTGCTGGCTGCAGCGCGCCGCAATCGCCGGACCGGCCTGGCCAGCGCCAACCACGATGGCGTCGAAGGGTTCGATGGGCATGGTGATACCGGCGGGGGTTGGAACAGCGGCCAGTATCCGCCCGCACTGTGGTCAGCGCATCAAACCGCCGGCCAGCGTGGCTTGGCTTGCGGGCGTATTGACGCCAACGCGCCGTCCAACTGATCCAGCGCCGTCACGCAATCCAGCAGCCTGGCCCGCAGCGATCCGGCTTGGCTGGCAGGCCCTGCGTCGGCCGGCGCGGGCGGCTCAGTGGCCAACTGCCTGAGCACCGCCCTGACCGCACCAAACATCAGGCGCCAATCGTCGAACGGCGTATCGGCGCAGGGCTGCGCATTGGGTGCCGATGAAGATGTGCCACACAAGGACTGGCCACCCGGTGGCAATGCAATTCGGTTCATGACATTGCACGCCATCGGAGCGGCGTGTTTTTTGGTAAAAGGTGCAGGGTGCGGCCGGCAGTCCAGGCTGTGGCCAAACCATCAGAAGCCCAGGATGACCCCTCGCAAGCCCAGCGCGCACCGGCCACCGGACTGTAGATTTGCGGCCTGGCAATGGCTGTGTAAAAAGACATGCCACAACCGGGTTGGCCCCGCATGAGCGAAACACCTTGCAGCGCCTGCCCGCTGCGGCCGCTGCCACTGTTTTTGCCGCACAGCGCCGATGAGCTGGCCCTGGTGCAATCGCTGAAGCGGCGCGAGATGCTGCTGGGCGCCGGCGAATCGCTGATCCTTGAGGGCCAGGCCGACGCGCCGCTTTACACGCTGCGCCAGGGCTGGGCCTTTCGCTACAAGACGCTGAGCGATGGGCGGCGGCAGATCCTGAGCTTTTTGCTGGCCGGGGATTTCATCGGGGTGCAGCAGAAGATGGGCGATGCCTCGGCCCACGGCGTGGATGCGCTCACCGATGCGGTGTTCTGCGTTTTTCAGCGTGACGCGCTGTGGGAGTTGCACCGCCAAAGCCCGACCATGGGTTTCAACATCACCTGGCTGACGGCGCATGAAGAATC
>JANOBL010000993.1:0-3412 GCA_031411635.1 Betaproteobacteria bacterium | reverse complement strand
GCCCAGGTGCAGGTCGGAGATCCAGACGGTGCGAAAGCTGAGCTGCACCGTGTCGGCGGAAAGCTGGGACGCAGCAGTGAGATCGGCGCTTTGCATGGCCCTCCATGCTGCGCGCCTGCCGTGACAGCGCAGCGGCAGACGGGTGACAAGGCCGTGATACGGCACGGCCAGTGGCAAAACCGCGACAGTGCTGCGCACGGCAGCCCGTCACGCCCGCGCCGCAACGGCTGGCGATGCTGCTGGGCAGGCTGCTGGCCGCCAGGTTGGGCGCGCCCGCGCAGCACCGGCCAACAGCCTGGCCCGAGGCTCAGGTTTGCAGGGCCAGCGCCCCATCCGATGCCGGCCTGGCAGAGAATTTCTGCGCAGGCCTTGACCTTGAACACCGAGCCGGCGTATGACGGCTGTTCACCATGGAAACCGAGCTCAAACTGTTGATCGCCCCGGCCGATGTTGCGGCTTTCCGCCGCCTGGCGCTGCTGACACCGCTTGCCACGGCCAAGCCTTTTACGCGCCTGCTGCGCACCACCTATTTCGACACGCCCGGGCTGTATCTCAAGCATCACGGCATGGAACTGCGGGTGCGGCGGGTTGGCCGCGTGTCGATCCAGACGCTCAAGGCGGGCGGCCAGGTGGCGGCGGGGCTGCACCAGCGGCAGGAATGGGAGGCGCGGGTTGCGGGTCTGCAACCTGAGCTGGCACCCTTGATGGCACAGGTCGGGGCGGGCTCCAGTTGGGAAAAAACACTCTGCGTGCCCAGGCTGGCGCGGGACTTGGCGCCCGTTTTTGTCAGCGAAATCCGGCGCACGACCTGGAACCTGCAGTTGCCGCACGGCGCCCTGGTCGAGTTGGCGCTGGACCAGGGCCAACTCAGGCATGGCGACAAGCACGAGCCGATCAGCGAGCTAGAGCTGGAGCTCAAGGCAGGTGACCCTGGCGTGTTGTTCGACCTGGCGCTGCAGTTGCAGGAACAGGTGCCGCTGCGCATCGGCAACCTCGGCAAGGCCGCGCGTGGCTACGCGCTGCTGACACCGCAGCTTGTCGTCGCGGCAAAGACCAGGCCGGTGGCACTGGATGCCAGCCTGACCGTCGAGCAAGGGTTCCGGCTCATCGTCAGCAACTGCCTGGCGCAGGTGCAGGACAACGAGGCCGGCGTCATGCAAGGCAGCGATCCGGAATGCATCCACCAGATGCGTGTGGGCATGCGCCGCCTGCGCTGCGCGCTGCGCCTGTTTGCACCATTGATTGCGCTGCCGACGGCCTTGCAACAGGAGCTTGCCTGGCTGGGGAACGAGCTTGGCGCCGCGCGTGACGCCGACGTGCTGGCCGGCAGCACATTGCCGAAACTGTCCGCTGCTTGCCCGACGGCGCTGGACCTGCCGCGGCTGTGCCAGGCTGCTTCGATGATCGCGGCGCAGCGGCGGCAGCAGGCCGCCACGGTGGTGGCGTCGGTGCGTTACTCGCGCCTGATGCTTGGCCTGGTTGGCTGGCTGCAGGCCTCGCGCTGGCACGAGTCGCTGGACAACCCGGCTCGCGAAACGCTTTTTGAAGCGCTGCCAAAGTGGGCAGCGCAGACCTTGCGGCGCCGCCACCAAACACTGCTCAAGCGCGGCAAATGGCTGGTGCAGGGCACGGCCGAGCAGCGCCATCGGATGCGCATTGCAGCCAAAAAAGCGCGCTATACGGCCGAATTCTTCAAATCGCTGCATTCGGCGGGGCGCGTCAAACGCTACACCCAGCGCCTCGCGGCGCTGCTGGATGCACTGGGCGGGTTGAACGACGCAGTGGTTGCCGACCGGCTGCTGCAAGCGCTCAGTGGCAGTCATCCCGAGTTGGCGGGCAGCGCGGCGTTCACCAGGGGATACCTTTGCGCCGCTGCCAGGCAGGACATGCCCGGGCTGGCCAGGCTGTGGCGGCAATTTCGTTCGACCGAGCTGCCCTGAGGGCAACATGCTCAGCCGGCGCCGACCCAGCGCAACCCGGTACCCGACACCGCCGGCGCACGGCCCAGGGCCGCCTGCATCAGCGCTTCCACCTGGGCGATGACGCCGCCCCATTGCTGGCACATCGCGGTTTGCCGCGCCGCCCGACCCCACACACGGGCCTGCGCCGGATCGCGCACCAGCCGCAGCGCCTGGCCGACAAAAGCCGCACTGTCGCGCAGCGGCGCCAGCAAGCCGTTCTCGCCGTGGCGGATCAGCCCTGCCGCTGCGGCGTAGTCATAGGCCAGCACCGGCAGCCCACTGGCCATCGCCTCGGGGGTGACGTTGCCGAAGGTCTCGGTCATGCTGGGAAAAACAAAAGCATCGGCCGAGGCATAGTGCGCCGCCAGGTCGGTGGCCGACCGGCTGCCGGCAAACACCGCCTGCGGGCACAGCGCCTGCAGCTCACGCCGCGCCGGGCCGTCACCCACCAGCAGCAGCAGGCTGTCGGGCCGGCATTGGCGCATGGTGTCGAAGGCCTGCGCCAGCAGGCCCAGGTTCTTCTCCGGCGCCAGCCGGCCCACGCAGGCCACCACCAGCGTATCGGGGCCAGCGCCCCAGGCCGCACGCAGCGCGGCGCTGCGGTGCACGGGTGAAAACTGCTGCGTGTCCACGCCGCGCGCCACCACCTGCACACGATTGAAGCCCTGGGCCTGCAGGTCGCGGCGCAAGGCCTCGGTGGGCACCATCGTGCACAAGGTGCGGTTGTGAAACTTGCGCAGGTAGGCCAGGATGGGTTTGTGCAGCCAACCCACGCCGTAGTGCCGGCTGTAGGCCTGGAAGTTGGTGCGGAAGTCCGAGGTCACCGGCAGCCTCAATTGCAGTGCAGCCTGCAGGGCCGACCAGCCCAGCGGGCCTTCGGTGGCGATGTGCACCAGGTCGGGCCGCTGCCGCCGCCAGCGCTGCAGCAGCGCACGCCGCGCCGGCAGCCCCAGCTTCAATTGTGGATAACGCGGGATCGGCAGGCCGCGCATCAGCACTTCATGGAACAGCGTGCCGTCGTCTGCCGAGTCGGCCGAGTCGGCCAAGTCGGCCGCGTGCTGGCGCGGGCGGATAAGCTGCAACCCATGGCCGTTGTCGCGCAGGCCCTGGACCAGCCGCGCCACCGTCATCGCCACGCCGTTGACTTCGGGCGGGTAGGTTTCGGTCACCACCGCCAGACGCATGCAGCGCCGCACCGCCGGCAGATCGTCGATCACCAGGTCCGCTTCGTCGGTTGCGGGCAGTGTTGCAGGGGCCATGGCGCTTGATGCTGGCATCGGCCCGCAACGGTTTGATGACAGCCGGACCGCTGACGCGGCTGCCATCGAAACGCCATCAAACCGTCACCGGCGCTTCACACCGGCGCGCCACCATGCGCTCGCGCAGCCCTGGCGCCCGCCCGGGGGGGCGCGGGGGGGGGGGGGGCCGCGGGGGGGGGGTGGGGGGGGGGG
>JANOBL010000992.1:0-3866 GCA_031411635.1 Betaproteobacteria bacterium | reverse complement strand
GCCCGTAGTTAACCCCTCAGTATTTAGGGCATTCCAAGAGTTGATAAAACCTTGCTCGATATGGTAAAATTGTATAATATGATGTTCATGGCTTTGCTCCGTTCAGGCCGTGACCACTTGGCCCGACGCGCGCTGCACCGCGCGCACGATGCGCTGGTGGGTGCCGCAGCGGCACAAATTCATCGCCAAGCCCTCGCGGATCTGGGCCTCGGTCGGCTTCGGGTTGCGCTTGAGCAGATCGGCCGCCTGCATCACCATACCGTTGATGCAGTAGCCGCACTGCGCGGCTTGCTCATCGACAAAGGCCTGCTGCAGCGGCGAGGGTTTGATACTGCTGCCCAGGCCTTCCAGCGTGGTCACCGGGCGCTTGCCGACCGCCGATGCCGGGTAGATACACGAGCGCACGGCCTGGCCGTCGATGTGCACGGTGCAGGCGCCGCACTGGCCCAGGCCACAGCCGAACTTGGGGCCGTGCAGCTCAAGCTGATCACGCAGCAGGTACAGCAGTGGTGTATCGGCATCGGCCTGCACCGAGCGCTTGCTGCCGTTGACCTGGATCTCGAATCGCGCCATGGTGTCTCCTGGTTGTGGTGGTCGTGCTCAGCGCGGGTTAGCGGGCCTCGGCTCTGGCGCGGATCTGCTCAAAGTCGGCCGGCACCGGGTGCAGGTCCAGCCGGCGTCCGGCCTTGACCAACTGGCTGGGGATGTCGTGGCCGATCAGTGCCGGCAGCCGCTGGCTGGCGCCGAGCAACAGCGTCAGGTCCACGCCGGTGTCGTAGCCCATCAGGTCCAGCGCATGCACGATCTCCTCGTTGCAGACGTTGCCGGTGGCGCCCGGCGCATAAGGGCAACCACCGATGCCGCCGAACGACGCGTCAAACCGGTCGGCACCGGCAGCGATGCCGGCCAGCACGTTGGCCAGCCCCATGCCGCGTGTGTTGTGAAAGTGCAAGGTCAGCTCGGTCTGCGCAAAGCGCTCGCGGAAGGCGCTCGTCAGCCGCGCCACCTGGGTCGGGTAGGCCATGCCGGTGGTGTCGCACAGCGTCACGCCGTCGGCACCCATCTCGTCCAAGTAGCGGGCGCACCAGTCGAGCACGGCGCCTTCAGGCACCTCACCTTCCATCGGGCAGCCGAAGCTGCACGATAGCGAGACATTCACCGTCACGCCGGCCTGCCGCGCCAACTTGGCGGTCTGCGCAAGCGCGGCAAAGCTTTGCTGCTGCGTCATGCGCAGGTTGGCCAGGTTGTGGCTGATGCTGGCCGACATCACCAGGTTCAGCTCGTCGGCCTTGGACTCGATGGCCCGCTCGGCGCCGCGCTGGTTGGGCACCAGCGCGCTGTACACCACGCCTGGCACGCGGCGGATCTGGCGCAGCACGATCTCGGCGTCGCGCAATTGTGGAATCGCCTTTGGCGAGACAAACGAGCTGACCTCGATCTTCACGAGACCCGCATCCGACAGCGCATTGACCAGCGCGATCTTGTCGTCGGTCTCGACAAAGCGTTGCTCAACCTGGAGGCCGTCGCGCGGCCCAACCTCCTGCATGTAGATGCGCTTTCGCGCACCGTCCCAGACATCGGCATGAATGGGTGCACCCTTGGCGCTGCGCGCCGTCCCGCCGAGCGGGAATTGAGCCCCTTCGGGCGGCCGTGCGGGGCTCATGCCACCACCTTCCTGCCGCGCAGCGCGGCGATGTCGTTGCTTGAGAGACCGATCTCAGCCAGCACCGCATCGGTGTCGTCACCGAGCTTGGGCGCCGACGAGCGCACCCGGCCCGGCGTGCCCAGCAGCTTGGGCACGATGCCTGGCACCGCTACCTCGTGGCCGTCGCGCGTCTGCTGCTTCAGCACCATCTCGCGCGCCTGGTAGTGCGGGTCTTCGACGATGTCCTTGGCGGTGTAGGACCGGCCGGCAGGCACCTTGGCCTCGCCCAGCACCGCCAGCACCTCGGCTGTAGAGCGCTGCCGCGTCCAGGCCTCGATGGCGGCGTCCAGTTCGCCCACGCGCTTCACGCGGCCGGCGTTGTCGGCCAGCGCCGGGTCGGCGCCCAGGTCGTCACGGCCGACGGCGGCCATCAGGCGCTTGAAGATGCTGTCGCCGTTGCCGGCGATCAGCACCACGCCGCCATCACCGCAGCGGTAGGCATTGCTTGGCGCGATGCCCGGCAGCGCGCTGCCGGCAGGCTCACGCACCACGCCGAAGGCGCTGTACTCGGGGATCAGGCTCTCCATCACGTTGAACACCGCCTCGTGCAGCGCAACGTCGATCACCTGGCCCTGGCCGCCGTTGACCTTGCGGTGGTACAGCGCCGTGAGCACACCGATGGTGCCGTGCAGCGCCGCCAGCGTGTCGCCGATCGAGATGCCGCAGCGCACCGGCACACGGCCCGGCTCGCCGGTGAGGTGGCGCAGGCCGCCCATCGCTTCGCCGATCGAGCCGAAGCCCGGCAGGTCGCGGTACGGCCCCGTCTGCCCGTAGCCGCTGATGCGCAGCATGATAAGCCCGGGGTTGTCCCTGGCCAGTTCCTCGTAGGACATGCCCCAGCCCTCCAGCGTGCCGGGGCGGAAGTTCTCGATCAGCACATCGGCCTGGCTGACCAGCTTGCGTGCAATGTCCTGGCCCTCCTTGCTGCGCAGGTCCAGCGCAATCGAGCGCTTGTTGCGCGATTGCACCTGCCACCACACGGAGGTGCCGTCCTGGATCAGCCGCCAGTTGCGCAACGGGTCACCGGTGCCGGGCGCCTCGATCTTGATCACGTCGGCACCAAATTCGGCCAGTGTCTTGCCGGCAAACGGCCCGGCGATCAACTGGCCCATCTCGACGACCTTCAGGCCTTGCAAAGCTTGGGGTTGCATCTTTGTGTGCTCCTGGCTGGGCCGCTCAATCCACGGTGGCGCCGCTGTCCTTGACGATCTTGGCCCACTTGGGCAGGTCGTCCTTGATCAGCACGGCAAACTGCTCGGGTGTGCTCTTGAACGGCTCGCAGCCGACGGTGGCGAGCTTGTCCTTGGTGTCCGGCGCGTCCAGCACCTTGGCCAAGGCGGCCTGAAGCTGCGCAACAACGGCCTTGGGCGTGCCGGCCGGCGCAAACAGGCCGTACCACGGCGTTGAGCCAAAGCCCTTGATCGTCTCGCCGATGGTGGGCACTTCGGGCAGCGCCGAGACGCGCTTCTCGTTGACCACGCCCAGCACCTTGAGTTTGCCGCTCTTGATGAATGAGATCGACGACGGCAGGCTTTGCACGCTGACCTGCACCTGGCCGCCGACAAGATCGGTCACCGCCGCCGACGCGCCCTTGTACGGCACATGCGTCAACTCGATGCCGGCAGCCTTGCCGAGCATCTCGCCGATCAAATGGTTCAGCGTGCCGTTGCCGGCCGAGGCGATGGTGTATTTGCCCGGCGCGGCCTTTGCGGCGGTGATCAGTTCGGCCACGTTCTTGGGCGGGAAGGCGTTGTTGGCCACCAGCACGTAGCCCGCAGTGGCCACCGGCGAGATCGGCTCGAAGTCCTTGACCGGATCGAAGCCGGTGTTCTTGTACAGCGATGGGTTGATCACATGTGCGCTGTTGACGGTGAGCAGCAGCGTATAGCCGTCGTTTTTGCCCTTGGCCGCCGCGGCGGTGCCGATGTTGCCGCCCGCGCCGACGCGGTTCTCGACCACCACGCTCTGGCCGAGCACCTCGCCGAGCTTCTGCCCGACGATCCGCGCCACGATGTCGTTGGTGCCGCCGGCGCTCTGCGGAACGATCATCGTGATCGGCTTCGTCGGGTAGTCGGCAGCGCTGGCGGGCTCGACGCCGAGCGCCAGCACGGCGCTGCTGAGGCAGGCGATGAGGCAACGCTGAACAAGTGCCGCGTGGATC
>JANOBL010000991.1:0-2578 GCA_031411635.1 Betaproteobacteria bacterium | reverse complement strand
GAGCGCGCCTACGACATCTACAGCCGGTTGCTGCGTGAGCGCATCGTGTTCCTGGTGGGGCCGGTCAACGACATGACGGCCAACCTGGTGGTGGCGCAGATGTTGTTCCTGGAAAGCGAAAACCCCGACAAGGACATCTTTTTGTACATCAACTCACCCGGCGGCAGCGTGTCGGCCGGCTTGTCGATCTACGACACGATGAACTTCATCAAGCCCGATGTTTCCACCTTGTGCATGGGCATGGCCGCCAGCATGGGCTCGTTTTTGTTGATGGCCGGTGCCAAAGGCAAGCGCATCGCGTTGCCCAACGCCAAGATCATGATCCACCAGCCCTCGGGCGGCGCGCAAGGCCAGGCCACCGACATCGAGATCACCGCGCGCGAGATCCTCAAAACCCGTGAGCAGCTCAACCGCATCTACGCCGACCGCACCGGCCAGAGCTTCGACAAGATCGCCGCCGACATGGAGCGTGATTACTACATGTCGCCCGAAGAAGCCAAGACCTATGGCCTGATCGACCAGGTGATCGCCAAACGGGGCTGAGGTTTGCCAGGCCGGCCCCGCCGCCAGCTTGCACTATCATTGTTTTGAAACAACTATTCACGCCCTCCACAGCACAAGCAAACCCATGGCCGACAAGAAGGGCGCCTCTGGCGAGAAAGTTCTGTACTGCAGCTTTTGCGGCAAGAGCCAGCACGAGGTCAAGAAACTCATTGCCGGCCCGTCGGTGTTCATCTGTGACGAGTGCATCGAGCTGTGCAACGACATCATCCGCGACGAAGCGCCGGCGGATGCTGGCGGTGGCAAATCGGCCAAGTCCGACCTGCCGGTGCCGATCGAAATCAAGACCACGCTGGACCAGTATGTGATTGGCCAGGACGCCGCCAAGCGCACCTTGTCGGTGGCGGTGTACAACCATTACAAACGGCTCAAGTTCATCGCCAGCGCCAAGACCGACGAGGTGGAGTTGACCAAGAGCAACATCCTGCTGATCGGCCCCACTGGCTCGGGCAAGACCTTGCTGGCCCAGACGCTCGCCAAGCTGCTGAACGTGCCGTTTGTGATCGCCGATGCCACCACCTTGACCGAAGCCGGTTACGTCGGCGAGGACGTTGAAAACATCATCCAGAAGCTGCTGCAAAACTGCAATTACGACGTCGAGCGGGCGCAGCGCGGCATCGTCTACATCGACGAGATCGACAAGATCAGCCGCAAGGCCGACAACCCCAGCATCACGCGGGACGTGTCGGGCGAGGGTGTGCAGCAAGCCCTGCTCAAGCTGGTGGAAGGCACGATGGCCAGCGTGCCGCCGCAGGGTGGGCGCAAGCATCCCAACCAGGATTTTTTGCAGATCGACACCACCAACATCCTGTTCATCTGCGGTGGTGCGTTTGATGGCCTGGAGAAAGTGATCCAGAACCGCACCGAAAAATCCGGCATCGGTTTTGCCGCCAGCGTGCACAGCAAGACCGAGAAGCGCGCGGCGGATCTGTTCAAGGAAGCCGAGCCCGAGGATCTGATCAAGTTTGGCCTGATCCCCGAGTTGGTAGGCCGCCTGCCGGTGGTGGCCACCTTGGGCGAGCTGACCGAAAGCGCGATGGTGCAGATCCTCACCGAGCCGCGCAACGCGCTGGTCAAGCAGTACCAGAAGCTCTTCGGCATGGACGGCGTTGAGCTCGAAGTGCGGCCGTCGGCTTTGACGGCCATCGCCCGCAAGGCGCTCAAGCGCAAGACCGGTGCCCGTGGTCTGCGCTCGATCATGGAGAACGCTTTGATCGACACGATGTTCGACCTGCCGACGATGGACGGTGTGGCCAAGGTGGTGATCGACGAGCACATCGTCGAAGAGGGCGCCAAGCCGCTGCTGGTCTACCGCGAGAAGAAAGCCAGCGCCTGAGCGCCTGTTGTTTTCGCCGGGCGCTGCAGGGCCCGGCGCAGTCTTCGCCGCTGGTTTCCGCAGCACTTGCATTCCCCCGCTCAGGCCCCAACTCGGCTTGAGAAAGAGAGGTTTCCCCCATGTCTGGACATCCTGTTCTCCCCGCTGACCCGATCACCTTGCCGCTGTTGCCGCTGCGTGACGTGGTGGTGTTTCCGCACATGGTCATCCCGCTGTTCGTCGGCCGCCCCAAGTCCATCAAGGCCTTGGAAGCGGCGATGGAGGCCGGCCGGCAAATCATGCTGGTGGCGCAAAAGGCCGCTGGCAAGGACGAGCCCAAGCCCGAGGACATGTTCGAAATCGGCTGCATCTCCAGCATCCTGCAGATGCTGAAACTGCCCGACGGCACGGTCAAAGTGCTGGTCGAAGGCGTGCAGCGCGCCGAGACCCGCGCCATCCACGAGACTGCCGAGCACTTCACCGCCGACGTGGTGCCGGTGCAGCCGGCCGGTGAGCCTTCCCCCGAAGTGGAAGCGCTGCGCCGCGCCGTGACCCAGCAGTTTGACCAGTACGTCAAGCTGAACAAAAAAATCCCACCTGAGATCCTGACCAGCATCGGCGGCATCGACGACCCGGGCCGCCTGGCCGACACCATCGCCGCGCATCTGCCGCTGAAGCTGGAAGCCAAACAGTCGGTGCTGG
>JANOBL010000990.1:0-2106 GCA_031411635.1 Betaproteobacteria bacterium | reverse complement strand
CTGGACGAACCGTATGACGCGCTGGACCAGGCCAGCACAGGCTTGCTGTCGGATTTGATCGTGGCCCACGCGGCGCGCGGCGGTGCGGTGCTGTTGACCAGCCACCAGCAGGTGGTGCTGGCTGGGTCCATCGAGCTGGACCTGGAAGTTTGGCGCCCGCAATGACGAGCGGCCTGTTGGCCGTGGCGCGGCGCGACCTGCGCCTGGCCGGCCGGTGCCGCATCGAGGCGCTGCTGCCGCTGGGGTTTTTTGTCGTCGCGGCAGGCTTGTTTCCGATCGGCGTCGGCCCCGAGCCCTTGACCCTGCGCCAGATCGCGCCCGGCGTGGTGTGGGTGTGCGCGCTGCTGGCGGCGATGCTGTCGGTGACGCAGATGTTTGCCAGCGATCACCAGGACGGCTCGCTGGAGCAGATGCTGCTGGCCGCGCAGCCGCTGGTGGCACTGGTCTACGGCAAGGTGCTGGCACAGTGGCTGGCCACCGGCCTGCCACTGGTGCTGGTGGCGCCGCTGATCGGGTTGATGCTGGGCATGCAGGCGCTGGCGATAGGCACTTTGACCCTCTCGCTGCTGCTGGGCACACCCATCCTCAGCCTGCTGGGCGCGGTGGGCGCGGCGCTGACGCTGGGCCTGCGCAGCGGCGCGGCGCTGGTGTTTCTGCTGGTGCTGCCGCTCACGGTGCCGGCGCTGATCTTTGGCACCGGCGCGGTGGTGGCGGTGGACGCCGGCCTGCCGGCGCAGGCGCATTTGTCGCTGCTGGGCGCCTTGCTGATCCTCACGCTGCTGGGCGCGCCGCTGGCCACCGCCGCCGCGCTGCGCATTTCGCTCGATTGAAGCGGCAGTTCGCCATGCCCATCACCTTCACCACCTTTGCCGCGCCATCGCGTTTTTATGCGCTGGCCGGTGTTTTGATTCCCTGGTGCTGGGCGGCCACCTTGCTGCTGGGTGCCGTGGGCCTTTACATCGGCTTTGCGATCGCGCCCACCGATTTCCAGCAAGGCGACGCCTACCGCATCATCTTCATCCATGTGCCTGCGGCCTGGATGTCGATGCTGATCTACCTGGTGATGGCGTTCTGGGCTGCTTTGGGCTGGATGCTCAACGCCCGCATGGCGGCGATGTTTGCGCGTGCACTGGCGCCCACCGGGGCCTTGTTCACGTTCCTGGCGCTGTGGACCGGCGCGCTGTGGGGCAAGCCCACCTGGGGCACCTGGTGGGTCTGGGATGCGCGGCTGACCTCGGAGTTCATCCTGCTGCTGATGTACGGTGGCTACATCGCCCTCACCGAGGCCATCGACGACCCCCGCCGCGCCGCCAACGCCGGTGCGCTGCTGGCGCTGGTGGGCGCGGTGAACGTGCCGATCATTTATTTTTCAGTGCGCTGGTGGAACACCTTGCACCAGGGTTCCTCTATCAGCATGAGCGCTGCGCCCAAGATGGCCAGCACCATGCTCAGCGCCATGTTGCTGATGACGTTTTGCTTCTGGGCCTACAGTTTTGCCGTGGTTTTGACCCGTGCTCGGGCCATCGTGCTGGAGCAGGAAGTTGATACCGCCTGGGTGAGGGCGCTGACAGCGTCCGCATCCGAACGACAGTTGGACACATGATGAACTGGCAATCTTTCGATCAATTCCTGCAGATGGGCGGTTATGGCCTGTATGTCTGGGGCTCGTATGGCATGACCTTGCTGGTGCTGGTGGCCGAGGTGTTGGCCGTGCGGCAGCGCCAGCGCAAGGCGTTCGATGCCGTGCGCAGCGGCGCGGGCCGGGAGGATTTGCTGTGAAACCCCGCCACAAACGTGCGGCCATCGTGCTGGGTGGGCTGTGCGCCGTGGGCGTGGCGGCTGCGCTGGTGCTGAATGCCTTCAACAGCAACCTGGTGTTTTTCTACACCCCGGCGCAGATTGCGGCCAAAGAGGCACCGCAGGGCCGCACCTTCCGCGTCGGCGGCCTGGTTGAAGCGGGCAGCGTGGTGCGTGAGGGGGTGACCGTGCGCTTCACCGTCACCGACACGATCAAGACCGTGCCGGTGCGCTACGAGGGTGTGCTGCCCGATCTGTTCAAGGAGGGCAAGGGCGTGGTGGCGCAAGGCCAGCTCGGCGCGGACGGTG
>JANOBL010000989.1:0-1658 GCA_031411635.1 Betaproteobacteria bacterium | reverse complement strand
CGCAGGGCTACCCCGGCATGGCCGAGGTGGGCAACATGGGCCTGCCGTCCAAGCTGCTGGCCCAAGGCGTGACCGACATGGTGCGCATCAGCGATGCCCGCATGAGCGGCACCGCCTATGGCACCGTGGTGCTGCATGTGGCGCCCGAGGCCCAGGCCGGTGGGCCGTTGGCGGTGGTGTGCAACGGCGACATGATCGAGCTGGATGCGCTGGCCGGCCGGCTGCACCTGTGCATCCCCGAGGCTGAATTGGCCGCACGGCTGGCGCGCTGGGCCTCGGATCGCACTGCGGCGGCCGCAGCCCTTGCCGCTACAGCCGCAAAAGCACCAGCCACACAGCCCGCACCGCCTGCCGGTGGTTATCGCGGCCTGTACGTGCAGCATGTGCTGCAGGCCGACGAAGGCTGCGATTTTGATTTTCTGGTGGGTTGCCGTGGCGCCGAGGTGCCGCGTCATTCGCACTGATACGCACTGAAACGCACTGAGACGCACGGAGCCCGTGACAACCCGCCATAGCTTTCCCGACCATGCACCCGGCCGTTCGAGCCGGGCTGATGCCCCCCTGACCCACAACCGATCCAGGAGACCTTCCATGACAACCCATCGTCGCCAACTGCTGACCCTGGCCGCCAGCGCCTGGTTGAGCTTCTCTGCCCAGGCGGCAGACAAGCTCACCTTGGGCTTTGCCCAGGTGGGCGCCGAGAGTGAGTGGCGCACCGCCAACACCGGATCGATCAAGGACGCGGCGGCCAAAGCCGGCGTGACGCTGAAGTTCTCGGACGCGCAGCAGAAGCAGGAAAACCAGATCAAGGCGATCCGCTCCTACATCGCGCAAAAGGTGGACGTGATTGCGTTTGCGCCGGTGGTCACCACCGGCTGGGACACGGTGCTGAAAGAGGCCAAGGCGGCCAAGATCCCGGTGGTGCTGACCGACCGCAGCATCGAGACCACCGACCCGTCGCTCTACGTCACGATGATCGGCTCGGACTTCACCGAAGAAGGCCGCAAGGCCGGCCGCTGGCTGCTGGACAACGTCAAGGGCGACGCGGTGAACATCGTCGAGCTGCAGGGCACGGTGGGCTCGGCGCCGGCGATCGAACGCAAAAAGGGCTTCGAGGAGGTGATTGCCGGCAAGACCGCCTACAAAGTGATCCGCTCGCAGACTGGCGACTTCACCCGCGCCAAGGGCAAGGAGGTGATGGAAGCCTTTCTGAAAGCCGAGGGCAAGAAGATCAACGTGC
The DNA here is from genome assembly GCA_031411635.1 of Betaproteobacteria bacterium. Classification (GTDB taxonomy): domain Bacteria; phylum Pseudomonadota; class Gammaproteobacteria; order Burkholderiales; family Burkholderiaceae_C; genus Pseudaquabacterium. The sequence continues at coordinate 418 of JANOBL010000989.1, read as the reverse complement.
TGTTTGCGCACAACGACGACATGGCGATAGGCGCGATCCAGGCCATCGAGGAAGCCGGTCTCAAGCCCGCCAAAGACATCTTGGTCATCTCGGTGGACGGTGTGAAGGGTGCTTTTGAAGCCATGATCGCCGGCAAACTGAACGTCAGCGTGGAGTGCAGCCCCCTGTTGGGACCGCTGGTCATGGCCACCGCCAAAGACATCGTGGCCGGCAAAACCGTGCCTCGCCGCATCATCGGCAAAGACGGCGTCTACCCCATGGAAACTGCGGCCAAAGAGTTCCCTAGCCGCCAGTACTGATTCCGCGTCTCCCATTTGGTCACCAGGTATTGGCCTGCGGCTTCGGCTGCAGGCCTTTTTTATACGACACCATGACACACACACCACCAGCGGCCCCTGCTGTTGCGCCCGTGCTGGAG
>JANOBL010000988.1:0-5473 GCA_031411635.1 Betaproteobacteria bacterium | reverse complement strand
TGCAGGCCCGTCCACCGGCCTGGACCAGCGCCGGTGGCACGCTGGGCAGGCTGTACAGATACACCTCGTGGCCACCCTGGATCAGGTGGCCGGCCATCGGGGCGCCCATGATCCCCGATGAATCCAACTTTCAGGTGCGCTCTCCTGCCGGGTTAAATGCTTGTGCTTGCAAAAAAGGGGCAAGCCAGGCCAGGCCCTGGCGGGTGCCGGCTGCCGGCTTGTATTCGCAGCCGATCCAGCCGGGGTAGCCCAGGCTGTCGATCAGGCCGAACAAAAACGGGTAGTTGATCTCGCCGCTGCCAGGCTCGTGGCGGCCGGGGTTGTCGGCAAGCTGCAGGTGGGCGATGTGGGGCCAACAGGTCTTGATCGTGCCGGCCAGCTCGCCCTCCATGCGCTGCATATGGTAGATGTCGTACTGCACAAAGAGCTGGCCTGCGCCCACCTCGGCGATCAGCGCCAGCGCTTGCGGCGTGCGGTTCAGGTGAAAGCCGGGGATGTACTCGGCCACCCGGTCTGGCAGCACCGCGATGCCACGCTCGCCAGCGGCCCAATCACCGGCCGGCAGGTTGTGCAATATCTGCACCAGGTGATGGCGCTGTAGCTGCTCGGCCAACTGCTCTTTTGGATAGGCGTAGGGAAACAAATACTCCACAGCGCTGAAGCCGTCTTCGGCCGCCGCGCCAATGCGCTGCAGAAAATCCAGCTCGGTGTAGAGCATGCTGGGATTGGCCGCAAACCTGGGCACTTTGGGCTCCTTGAATCGGGTCAATCCAGCATGCCGATGGCCGTGGGCGCGTCTTGCCGGTCCAGCGCCAGTTCTTCAAACTCGACGATGTTGTCGATCTCGGTGCCCATCGCGATGTTGGTCACCCGCTCCAGCATGATCTCGATCACCACCGGCACTTTGAACTCGGCCATCCATTGCCGGGCCTGGTTGATCGCCGGTGCGATCTGCTCTTGCCGGTGCACCCGGATCGCCTTGCAGCCCAGGCCCTCCACCACCTTGACATGGTCCACGCCATAGCCCTGGGTCTCGGGCGAATTGACGTTGTCAAACGCGAGCTGCACGCAGTAGTCCATCTCGAAGCCACGCTGGCTTTGCCGTATCAGGCCCAGGTAGGCGTTGTTGACGACGATGTGGATGTACGGCAGCTTGAACTGCGCGCCCACCGCCAGCTCTTCGATCATGAATTGAAAGTCGTAATCGCCCGACAGCGCCACCACCTTGCGGGTGGGATCGGCCGCACACACACCCAATGCGGCCGGAATGGTCCAGCCCAGCGGGCCGGCCTGGCCGCAGTTGATCCATTGCCGGGGGGCATAGACATGCAAAAACTGCGCACCGGCAATCTGCGACAAACCAATCGTCGAGACGTAGGTAGTGTCGCGGCCAAAGGCGTTGTTCATGCATTGGTAAACCCGCTGCGGCTTCATCGGCACCGTGTCGAAATTGGTCTTGCGCAACAGGCTGCGCTTGCGCTCGCGGCATTGCGCGGCCCATTCACTGCGGTCGCGCAGCGTACCGTTGGCTTTGGCTTCTTTGGCAGCCTGGATGAACAGCGCCAGCGCCGCCTTGGCATCCGAGACGATGCCGTAGTCGGGCGAAAACACGCGGCCGATCTGCGTTGGCTCGATGTCCACATGCACAAACTTGCGGCCCTTGCAATACACCTCGGGCGAGCCGGTGTGGCGGTTGGCCCAGCGGTTGCCTATGCCCAGCACAAAATCGCTGGCCAGCAGCGTGGCGTTGCCGTAGCGGTGGCTGGTTTGCAAGCCGCACATGCCGGCCATCAGCGGGTGGTCGTCGGGGATGCTGCCCCAGCCCATCAAGGTGGGGATCACCGGCACGCCGATCAGCTCGGCCAGCGCCACCAGCAGATCGCATGCGTCGGCGTTGATGATGCCGCCACCGGCCACGATCAGCGGGCGCTGGGCGTCGTTCAACATCGCCAGCGCCTTGTTGATCTGGGCCCGTGTGGCGACCGGTTTGTACACCGCCAGTGGCGAATAAGTGTCGGGGTCAAACTCGATCTCGGCCATTTGCACATCAAACGGCAGGTCGATCAACACCGGGCCCGGCCGGCCCGAGCGCATCAGGTGAAAGGCTTGTTGAAACACCCTGGGCACCTGGGCCGGCTCCATCACCGTGGTGGCCATCTTGGTCAGCGGCTTGGCGATGGCGGCGATGTCCACCGCCTGGAAATCCTCTTTGTGCAGCCGGGCCCGTGGCGCCTGGCCGGTGATGCACAGGATCGGGATCGAATCGGCCGAGGCCGAGTACAAGCCGGTGATCATGTCGGTGCCGGCCGGGCCCGAGGTGCCGATGCACACGCCGATGTTGCCGGCCGCGGCCCGGGTATAGCCCTCGGCCATGTGCGATGCGCCTTCCACATGGCGGCCCAGCAAATGATCGATGCCGCCGATCTTGCGCAGCGCCGCATACAGCGGATTGATCGCGGCACCCGGCACGCCAAACGCCATCGTCACGCCTTCTTTCTGCATCACGTGCACAGCGGCTTCAATCGCTCTCATCTTGCTCATCGGGCTTCTCCAGGTCAGGTTTCAAAAAAAAGCGTGCTCAGGACTGCCACGTCGGTGGCACGGGCAGGCTGCGATGGGTGTGTCGCAGCGTCAGGCGGCGGCCGCGACCACCGGCACAAAGCCGGTGGCGGCGTCGGCATCGTCCGGCGTGGTGGGCACCAGCCGGCCGTCCAGCACCATCTGGCCGAACCGGGATTTGAAGAATTTCATGTTGTTTGTCTCCTGGAACCGTTGGATAAACCAGCCTGCCACCATCAGGCAATCGATGCTAGTGGGCGGGCCGGGTGCAACACAACCGCTGGCTTGGCATACAAACTATTCGGCCGGGGAATGCTTGATCGTGTCCCGGCTGAAGCAGACTGTCATCCACAAAAACAGGAGACACCGCAATGGACAGATTGGCCGGCTTGCAGCTCTTTGTGCGGGTGGTGGAGACCGGCAGCTTCTCCAAGGCGGCGCGCGAGCTGGGCATGACCCAGCCCACCGCCACCAAGCATGTGGCGGCCATCGAGCAGCGCTTTCAGCTACGGCTGCTGAACCGCACCTCACGCGCCACCAGCCTGACCGAAGCGGGCGCGCTGTACTACGAAAAATGCAAGGCGGTGCTGCGTGATTTTGAAGACGCCGAGGCCTTCAAGGGCCAGCAGCAGGCCGAGGTGGAAGGCAGCCTGCGCATCGGCACCTCGCTGACCTTTGGCCGCCAGATCATCGCGCCACTGCTGATCGAGTTCATGCGCCTGCACCCCAGGCTGCGGGTGGACGTGAGCCATGATGACCGCTATGTGGACCTGATCGCGCTGGGCATCGACCTGGCCATCCGACTGGGCAACCTGGCCGATTCATCGCTGGGCGGGCGCTACCTGGGGGTCAATCCTTGGGTGATGGTGGCCTCACCGCACTACCTGGCGCAGCGCGGCAGACCCACCCAGCATGCTGACCTGGCGCAGCACGATTGCCTGGTTTACACCAGCGTGCAGGGCGATGATTTACTGCAACTCCGCACGCCGTCCGATGAGCGGGTGTCGGTGCCGTTGAACGGGCGTTTGCGCTCCAACAACCTGAGCACCTTGCTGGAGGCCGCGCGGGCCGACATGGGCGTCACTGTGTTGCCGTACTACGTGGCGGCAGAGCTGATTGCAGCCGGCCAGTTGCAGGTGCTGATGCTGGACCACGCGCTGCCCGACCAGGAGATCCATGCGGTGTACGCATCGCCCAAGCTGGTGCCAGCCAAGGTGCTGGCGCTGATCGCCTTCTTGAAGCAGCGCTTCCAGCCCGATTGGTGGCTGGCGCGGGATCGCACCCGCGATCAGGACAAACCCACCCCCTAGCTTCGAAGTTAAGCGATTGGGCTGGGAATAGACATCGCCGCAACAGCGTTCACAGCGGTATCTTCGGCGCACCTGTCGCCACCCACCACCGGAGATTTCGATGCCAGCACCCGCCCTGACCTGGGCGGCAAGCGCGCTGCTTGCCGCCACCCTCAGCCTGCCGGCTTTTGCGCTGACGCCGGGCCTGCCTGACACCTTTGAAGCCGGATCGGAAGACGGCTGGGCCAGCGGTGCCGGCAACCCCAGCCCGCCGGTGGCCGTGCCTGGTGGTGGGCCGGCTGGCGCCAACGATGGCTACCTGCTGCTCAGTGCGTCCGGCAGCCCTGGCGCCGGGGGCCGGCTGGTGGCCTTTGGCGGGCCGCAGTGGGCGGGTGACTACACCCAGGCCGGTGTGACCGGCATCACGCTGGATGTCAAGAACCTGGGAGCCACCGACCTCAGCCTGCGGCTGCTTTTCAGCAGCGCGCTTGGCAACGCCTACTCATTGACCCCGGTGCTGGTGCTGGCCGGCAGTGACTGGCAGCCGGTGCGCTTTGATACCCGGCCCGCTGCGCTGGCCGGCGTTGGCGCGGCCAGCTTGCCAGCCGTCACCGGCCTGCGGCTGTACCACAGCCCCACGCTGGGCGAGCCCACGGCGGCCCCGTTCGTCGCCGCGCGTTTGGGGCTGGACAACGTCACTGCGGTGCCCGAGCCCATAACGGGCCACTTGCTGTTGGCCGGCCTGGCGCTGCTGGCCGCTGTGCGGCGGGCGGGTGTGCGATTGACCAAACTGCGGCCGGCCGGCCATGGCGCAGCAACCACCATCAACCGCTGAGGAGTGCACGATGCAACAACACCCTGCCCTGGCCCGCTTGTCGTCGGCAGCCCTGCTGGCCGCACTGGCTGCACCCACCTGGGCCGCCAGCGGGCTGCCGGCGATCGGGCTTGGTGACATCGCGATCAACCTGCAGGCGGTGGCCACCGGCCTCGCGGCGCCGGACTATGCGATCAGCGCACCCGGTGACTTGAACCGGCTGTTTGTGGTCGAGCAAAACGGCTTGTTGCGGGTGATCGAAAACAGCAGCCTGCTGGCCACGCCGGCGCTGGACATCGCCAGCCGCCTGGTGTTGAACCCCGCCAATGCCAACGACGAGCGGGGCTTTCTGGGCCTGGCCTTTCACCCCGATTTCAACCGCGCCGGCAGCCTGGGTTACGGCACGCTCTACACCTATACCAGCGAGCCGATCGCCGCCGGCACACAGCCCACGTTTGCCGCGCCCAACAACGCCACGCAGGGCTACAAGAACGTGGTTTCGGAGTGGAAGATGAGCGCGGCCAACGCGGGCCTGGTAGACCCCAACTCGCGGCGCGAGATCGTCTCGTTTGGCAAAAACGCCAACAACCACAACGGCGGCACGCTGGCCTTTGGTGGCGATGGTTATCTCTACCTGGGCCTGGGCGATGGTGGCAATGCCAACGACGTGGGCGCCAGCCACATCAGCCCGGGTGGCAATGCGCAAAACCTGGGCACACCGCTGGGCAAGATGCTGCGCTTTGATCCACTGAGCCCGGCGCTCACCGTCGGCAGCAGCGATGCCGTCAGCAGCAACGGCGCCTACCGCATC
>JANOBL010000987.1:0-7276 GCA_031411635.1 Betaproteobacteria bacterium | reverse complement strand
TGCGCTCGATGGCCACCCGGCTACCGACGATCAAACCCGCTTGTGGGCCACCCAGCAGCTTGTCGCCGCTGAACGTGACCACATCGCAGCCGGCGGCAAGCTGGTCTTGTGGCAAGGGCTCACGCGGCAAGCCCCAGGCGCTCAAGTCCACCAGCGCGCCGGCGCCCAGATCGCTGGCCAGCGGCAGCCCGCGGGCATGGGCGATCGGGGCCAGCGTGGCCTCGTCCACCGCGGCGGTAAAACCCTGCACCGCGTAGTTGCTGGTGTGCACCTTCATCAGCAGCGCGGTGCGCTCGGTGATGGCGCGCTGGTAGTCGTGGGCATGGGTGCGGTTGGTGGTGCCCACCTCCACCAGCGTGGCGCCGGCCGAGGCCATCACGTCGGGCAGGCGGAACGCGCCGCCGATCTCCACCAACTCACCCCGCGACACGATCACCTCGCGCCCGCCCGGGTGGGCCGCGGCCAGTGCGGCCACCGTCAGCAGCACGGCGGCCGCATTGTTGTTGACCACGGTGGCGGCCTCGGCGCCGGTCAGCGTGCACAGCAGCGCTTCGATCACGCTGTCGCGGTCGCCCCGGCCACCGCTGGCCAGGTCGTATTCCAGGTTGTTGGGCCCGGCCATCAGCGCCAGCAGGTGCTGCAGCGCGGGCTCGGCCAGCAGTGCACGGCCCAGGTTGGTGTGGATCACCGTGCCGGTCAGGTTCAGCACCGCGCGCAAACGTGGTTGCAGGCGCTGGCTGATGCGCTGGCGCAGCGCCAGGTCCAGCGCCTGGGGTTGCAGCGCGGCCAGGCCCAGTGCACCGGCCAGTGCCCGGGGGCGCAGGCTGTCCAGCAGCGCCCGGGCTTCGTGCGCAACGCAGGTGTGGCCATGCTCGGCCAGCAGCGCGGCGGAGGCTGGCTGGCGCAGCAAGCGATCGACGCTGGGCAGGTCTTGTGCGCTGGCCAGCGGCTCACTGGCGCCGGGCTGGTTGGGGGGCAGGGCGTTGCTCATCACAGCTTGTGGGTGCACAGCAAGCGCTTGGTGCCGGTGTTGGCGACGCCGCTGAACCGGTGGATCATGCCCTGCACCGGCGCAAAGGCTTGCTGCGCCTTGGCCAGCCTGAAGCGGCCCGGCCGCATCAGCCGATGAACTGGTAGTCCAGATCGCCGTGGGCATACACCACCACGCCGGTATCGGTGTGGGTGGTGTGGTGGCCGGTGCCGGCCGGGGCAAGCTGGTAGTCGCCGGCCTGCAGCAGCAAGTCGTCCAGAAACAGCTCGCCTTGCAGCATCAGGCACTCTTCGTCATGGCCATGCCGGTGCGGTGGCACCTGGGCGCCGGCTTGCGCAAAGTACAGCACCGCGGCCTGGCCATCCCGCTGCCAGAGCACGCGGCGCTGCACGCCGGGCGCAAAGTCAGGCCAGCCGGCATCGGCATCACGCACCGTGAAGGCTTGATCGCCAGCGTGTGCCACCAGCCGTGACTCCCGCAAAAACAGCGATGCGCCTGCGGCCGATACCCAGCGCGCCGCCGCCTGGCCGGCCGGTGTGACGTGGTAATCGCGCTGCGACAGCGGCGCATCGCCTGCTTGCGGGCCATCCTGTGGGCGGTCCAGCGTGGCGCTGCCCGACAGCAGCAGCCATTCGCGGTGCAAGCCAGGATCACCCGCTGCCAGGCCGCCGTCCCAGGCCGTGCCCGGGGCCAGCTCGATCAGCGCAGTGCGCAGCGGCTCACCGGGCCGCAGGGCATCGGGGCGGCGCGCCTGGTACAGCGTCTGCCCGATCACACCCGGGCCCCAAGCCTGGCGCAGCGTGCGTTGCCGCCGGGTGGTGAACAAAACGGATTCGGCCTGACTGGCCTTGGCCACACGGCCCAGCAGCCGCTGGCGCAGCGCCAGCTTTGCCTTGGCTTCCAGGGCTTGCTGGGCCCCGGCCTGGGCCAGCAGCGGTGCCAGCGCGGGGTCGATCAGCGGGCGGGCGCGTTGCACCGGCAGGGCCGGGTTGGTGGATGGGCGGTTCATGCGGATGTCGGTGATTGAATCAAGTTGCGCCAACAGGTGTTGCAGCGGTGCAGCATCACACCGCCAGCAACTGCAGCCCGGCGTCGCCCAGCAGGTTGCGCAGCGTGATCAGCGAGCGGCGGATCTGCGATTTGACGGTGCCCAGCGGCAATGCCATCTGGGCGGCGATCTCTTCGTGGCTGAGCCCGCGGTAAAAAGCCATCGCCACAAGCTGCCGGGGCTGCGCGCCCAGCGATTGCAGCGCCAGGTCCAGCGCCGCCTGGCCGCTGGCCAGGTCCAGTTGATGCGCCACCCCGGGTGATTGGGTGTCTTGCAGTGGCGCGGCGTCGTCGCTGTCCAGCGGCTCGTGCTCAAAACGGGCTTCGCGGCGCAGTGCGTCGATGGCGCGGGATCGGGCCATGCCCAGCAGCCAGGTCAGCGGCCGGCCACGCGCAGCATCAAACCGCGGCGCCTGGCGCCAGACCTGGAAGTAGGTCTCCTCCACCACTTCCTCGGCCCAGGCCGGCCGGCGCACGATGCGCAGCGCCAGGCCGTACACCCGCGACACCGTGGCGTCGTACAGCGCTGCCAGCGCCCGCTCGTCGCGGCCAACGATCTGCCCGATCCAGCCGGCCAGCGCCGCATCGTCGGCAGCCGTTGCGCGCAGCGACGACAGTGCGGCTGGGTCTGGTTCAACCCTGACCAGGCCCTCGTCGTCGCAGCCGTGGGGACCGGTGTTGTGGTCGCGGTTGTGGCCGTCGTCGTGGATGAGGTCCTCGGCGTCGGCGCTTGCGTCGAACAAGGCGCCATCACCCGGCCACAAGCTGTCGCAGCTTGCGGCGTCCCCGGGCGCATCGCGGCGCATCGACAAGGGAGCGGGCAGGGCGGTCATGCAACCGTCTCCTCAAACTGTGGTGCAGTGTTGATCCTCAAGGCAACACTTTGCATCAACCCAACCCATCCTGGGCCTGCGGCGCGGCCCCCCGCAAAAAAATAGTGGCACCGGTCTGGCTGCTGATCGTGGCGTGCAGCGCGCCCCGGTGCGCCAGGTGGTAAGCGCCGGCCCCCAGTTCGATCCGGCTGCCCACCCGCAGCAGGCCTTCCAGCACAACGCATTCTTCATCGATCCGGTGGCGGTGCGGCGGCAACGTGGCGCCGGGCGCAAGGCGCAGCAGGTACGACAGTGTCTGCTCGCCCTCGTGCAGCACCTTGATCATCACGCCGTCCAAAAACGGCTGCCAGTCGCCCTGGTCGGCAGCGATGGTCAGGTGGCTGACATCGGCATCGGCCACACGCTCAAACAGGCGCCGCTTGATGCGCCTGGCGTTTGGTGCCGGATTGGCGTCGGCTTGCGCGGGGTTTGAATCGGCTGTCATGCCCGGCTCTACGTGCCCGGCTGGCGGCTGGATGCAGCGCCGGCTGCTGCTGGCATGCCCCCCCGAAGCAGGGTGTTAACGCGCATTTTCACCGGCCCCGGTGCGGCAGCCTGGCAAGACCTGCGCTAAAGTATCGGCGTGGTATGGATCACGCTGGGTACCAATTTGAGTTTGGGTTGTTCAAGAAGGAAACTCACCATGAAGGCCGCTGTCAAATATTCGCTGCCCACCCTGCTGGCCCTGGTTTGTGCCTTGACCACCTCAAACAGCGCATTGGCCCAGCAACGGGTATTGCGCATTATTTCAGACCGAACCGATCAGGGCAATTTGCGGCCCACGCTGGACGCTTTTGAAGCCCGCACCGGCGCCAAGATCGAGGGTGTGTTCATGGACCAGGGCCTGGTGAACCGCCTCGAATCCCGGCCAACCGAGGCCGATGTGGTGATCACCAAAGACGCCGAGTTGTTGGAACTGGCGGTGCAGCGTGGCCTGCTGGACCCGATCAAGTCGCCCAGGATCATCGCGGCGATCCCACCCGAGTTCATGGGCCCGGACGGCAAGTTTTTTGTTGATGCGTACCGTGCGCGGGTTATCTTTTATTCCAAAGCACGGGTCAAGGCCAGTGATCTGTCAAGTTATGAAGATCTGGCCGCACCAAAATGGAAAGGCCGCATCTGTATCCGCTCGGGCAGCCACGATTACAACCTGGCCTTGTTTGGGCAATTTGTCGTGTCATTTGGTGAAGCCAAAGCCAAGGCGATTATTTCTGGCATCGCCGCCAACCTGGCGCGTGCGCCCAAAGGCAACGATCGCGAACAGGCCAAAGCCATTTTTGAGGGCAAATGCGATGTTGCGCTGATGAACACCTATTACCACCCGATGATGGCGGCCAATCCGGAACAAAAACCCTGGGCCGATGCGGTGGGAGTATTTTTTCCAAACCAGGCCGGCAAGGGCACGTTTATCATGCGCTCGGCCGCAGCGCTGACCAAGGCGACCGAAAATCGGGATCTGGCCATCAACCTGCTTGAATTCATGGCCGCCCGCGACGGCCAGCAGGCGATGGTGGATGCCACCAAGCAATATGCGGTCAGGCCGGATGTGGCGGTGCACCCGCTGATGGTGAAACTTGGCGCCGAACAAGGCCTCAGCGAAGGCAAGTTCAAGATCGACTTCATTCCCCTCAATTTGATGGCCGGAAAGCGCGAGGATGTCATCAAGTTTGTCAACGAAATCCGGTTCGACGCCGAGAAGTGATGCCGGCGCTGGCGCGCCTGGCGGCCACCGGCATGGCCGGCATGAATGGGCTGGCGCTGGCCAGGTTTGGCTTGTCGGCAGCCTTGGCCGTGCTGGCGCTATTGCCGGTGGCCTACCTGCTTTGGGCCGCGCTGCCGATTGTATTTGACGGCGGCTGGCTGGGCCATTTTGCCTCCACCATCCTGCCGCTGCAGGCCTGGACCAGCCTGACGGTGGCGGCCGAAGCCGCCACCGTGGCCTTTGCTTTTGGCGCCGCACCGGCGCTGGCGGTTTCGAAATTCGAGTTTGGAGGCCGGCGCTTGGTCGCGCTGTTGTCTTTGCTGCCGCTGTTGTTTGCGCCTTATGTCACGGCCAGCACCTGGATGGGTTATTTTTCGTCCGCGTTTTTCGAGCAAAAGCATGCGCTGGCCTGGCAACTCGGGTTTGCCTGCTCACCGTATCTTTTCATCCTGTTCCGGGTCGCTGCCGCACGGGTTCCAAATTCGTTTTCGGAGCTGGCGGCAGCCTTGGGCCAAGGGTTCTGGGGCCGTTTGTTGCGGGTTCACCTGCCGTGTTATGCGATGCCGGTGGCCGCCGGCCTGATGATCGTTTTTGCACAATCGCTGGCAGATTATGCCGCCGCTGACCGGCTTGGCATCCAGACCTTGAGTGTGGGCATCCACAATCTCTGGTTTGCCAGCCAGAGTTCGGCGGTTGCTGCGATTGTCTCGTCGGTATTGACAGTGCCGACCTTGTTGCTGGTATTGTTGGCTGCCTGGGCGTCAACCGCGATCATCAGTCAAAACCCGATCGCCCCGGCGTCGGCCGGGGCCGCGCGCAAGCCGATTTCGCGTGCAAGCGCGGCAGCGCTGGTGGGCTGGAGCCTGCTGGGTTCGGTGCCGTCGTTCTGGATTCCGGAGTTGATCACCGCAAAATGGGCCTGGGTAAAATGGCAGCGCACCCGGTTTGCCGATATTCCGCATGATTTGCTCAACGCCGCAGCAACATCGGCCCTGACAGCCTTGCTTGTTTTTGCGGTTTGTGCGCTGACCGCCATCATCATGCGCGCCGGCGCCCAGTCGCGCCATGCCGAGCGTTTGCCCTGGTTGTTCTTGACAAACTATTTTCTGCCGTCGCTGGTGCTGGCGCTGGCTTTTGTGATGATGAGCCGCGATGGCTCGGTTGCTGCGTTTTGGCTGGGCCCGCTGCGCGACAGCCGGTTGTTGATCGTGGTGGCAGAAGCCTTGCGTTTTATGCCGTTTGCGATGCTGCCGACGCTGGACGCCTTGCGCCGCACGCCGCCGGCCATGGTGGAGGCCGCGCGCGTATTTGGCGCGGGGCCGGTGCGGGCCCGGGGGGTGGCATTTGCCGGCCACCTCTGGCCGGCCCTGGGTTTGGGCTGTGCGCTGGTTTTTATGGAATCCGTCAAAGAACTGGACCTGAGCCTGACCTTGCAGCCGTTTGGCTATTCCTCGCTGGCGCTCAAGATTTATGCGTTCAGCCGCAATCAAAACATGGACCGGGCGGCGGTGTGGGTTTTGCTGACGCAGGGCTTGATGCTGCTGCCGCTGCTGTTGTTGTTCTGGCGCCTGGAAAAGCTCGGGTCGGTCAAAAGCCGCTGAAACCCGGCTGCAGGCCGGCCCAGGCCATGCAGTGGTTGTTGAAAAAACGCAGGGAAACCCAATCGCCATGTTGTCTGTCCGATCGCTGTCCAGGCTGGTTGCCGGCAAAACCATCGTCTCGGCGGTGTCATTCGAGATGGCGCAGGGCGAGGTTGTCGCGATCCTGGGGCCGTCGGGCAGCGGCAAGACTTCGCTGCTGCGCTTGATTGCCGGCTTTGACGCGCCGTCGCAAGGCAGCGTGCAGCTTTTTTCAATCACCGTCGCGGTGGCGGGCAAGATCTTGGTCCCGCCCGAAAACCGGTCGGTCGCGGTTGCTTTTCAGGATGCAACGCTGTTTCCGCATCTTGATGCGATTGGCAATGTGGCGTTTGCGATCAAAGCGGCCGGCAAGGCGCAGCGATTGGCCGCAGCAAAAGCGGCGTTGTGCGACATGGGCCTGGTCAACGTGGACGGGCGCGATGTGGCCACCTTGTCCGGCGGCGAGGCGCAGCGGGTGGCATTGGCACGTGCGTTGGCGGCCGATGCCCGGCTGTTGCTGCTGGACGAGCCGTTTGGCAATGTCGACCGGCTCACCCGCGCCGACCTGTTGCGGCGCCTGAAGGCCAGGCTGGCCACCGGGCTGGGCGCAATCATCATCACGCACGACCCGGCCGACGTGGTTGAACTGGGTGCCCGTGTTTTGTTGATGCGCGACGGCCGCATCGTGGTGGATGGATCGCTGGCGGCGATCGACCAGGGCAGCGGCGGTGAAACCGCCGACTGGGCACGCGGCTTTCTGTCGGCCGGGCTGCGCTAGGTGGCTGCGCTAGGTGATTGCCGAGGCCGGGGCGTTGCCTTGACGGGTGAACACCCACGCGAGGCGGTGCGCGACCCCCCTGTTTCGGCGGTCTACCCTGAATGCGGGATGGACCCGGGGCACCGATGCTGCAACACTGAAACCGTTAAAGACAACCGGTGAAACAGGCTGGCTGGTTGAACCTGAATCGCGCGCGCGCTCGACCTGCGGCGTGAAAGTGCTTATGGGTAGGCGGCCTTTTTTTAGCGGCCGCATGCCGGTTGGTGG
>JANOBL010000986.1:0-4089 GCA_031411635.1 Betaproteobacteria bacterium | reverse complement strand
CGCACCACCGGCCTGGCCGCACTGGCCGCGCTGGTATTGGCAGGCTGCAGCACACCGCTGTCGCTGAATGACACCCCGGGCGCCGCGACCGGCGCCACCGGCAAAACCGATGGCGCGCCGGTGGAAAGCCGCACACCCAATGCCGTCAGTGCCAATGTGCTGTCTGGTGGCCAGCCCGCTGCGGCACCGCTGTCGCAGGTGGCCACCGTGAGCTTGCCACCGTCGGGCGTGTCGTCGCCGGTGGCCGCCTCGGCAGGTGCGGCAGGCGCGGCAGCGGCCAACCTGGGCCGGCTGGTTTACTTCGATTTCGACAGCTTTGTCGTGACCGATCAGTTCCGCGGCCTGGTCGAAAGCCATGCCAAGCTGCTGGCCGCCAGCCGCAACAAGCGGGTGGTGGTGGAGGGTCATACCGATGAGCGCGGTGGCCGCGAGTACAACCTGGCACTGGGCCAAAAACGCGCTGAAGCCGTGGCCAAATCACTGGCGCTGCTGGGCGCCAGCGAAGCGCAGATCGAAGCGGTGAGCTTTGGCAAGGAGCGTCCGGCGTCCGAAGCCCATGACGAAGCGGCCTGGGCCCAGAACCGCCGCGCCGAGATCAAGGACCGTTGACCGTGGCCCATCCTGCAACCCAAGTTTTGGTGGCCCGTGTGCGCATGCCGCAGCCGGCAGCGCTGGCGCTGAGCGCGCTGCTTGCCTTGTCGGCCGGCGCTGCGCGCGCCGGCATGTTTGACGATGAAGAGGCGCGCAAGGCCATCCTTGATCTGCGCGCCCGCATCCAGACCAACGACGAGACCTCGCGTGCCAAGCTGGGCGAGTTGTCGCAGGCCAATGCGGCACTGCTGGAGCAGGTGGTGCAGCTTCGCCGCAGCCTGCTCGACTTGAATACCCAGCTTGAAGCGCAGCGCGGCGACAGCGCCAAGCTGCGTGGTGGCCAGGAACAGCTCGCGCGCGACGTGGCCGAGGTGCAGCGATCGGTCAAGGACGTGGCCAAGGGCCTGGACGACCGGGTGCGCTTGCTGGAGCCGCAAAAAGTCTCGCTGGATGGCAAGGATTTTTTGGTCGAGCCCGAAGAAAAACGCTCGCACGACCAGGCCATGGCCGCGCTGCGCGGCGGTGATTTTGACAAGGCCGCCAATGCGCTGGGCAGCTTTGTGGCGCGCTACCCGGCCAGTGGGTACAGCGATTCGGCACGCTTCTGGCTGGGCAACTCGCTGTATGGGCAGAAGAACTACAAGGACGCGATCACGGTGTTTCGTGCGCTGGTCACCGGCGCACCGGCCCATCCGCGTGCGCCCGAGGCGCTGCTGGCGGTGGCCAATTGCCAGATCGAGATGAAAGACAACAAATCGGCGCGCAAGACGCTGGACGAGTTGCTCAAGGCCTACCCCACCAGCGAAGCGGCCGCCGCAGGCAAGGACCGGCTGAGCACGCTCAAGGGATGATGGCGGCGGCCGTTGCTGCGGTGGCGCCGCGTTGATGACCGATGCTGGCCTGCTGGCCTTGCAGCACCAGCTTCTGTGGGCCGCGCTGGGCCTGGGCCTGGCCTTTGGTGCGATCGCCCAGCGCAGCCATTTCTGCACCATGGGCGCGGTGGCCGATGTGGTCAACATGGGGGATTGGTCGCGCTTGCGCATGTGGGCGCTGGCCATCGGCGTGGCGATGCTGGGCTTCAATGCAATGGTGGCGCTTGGCTGGGTGAAGGCGGCCAATTCCCTGTACGCCGCGCCGGGGCTGATGGGGCTGTCGCAGGCGCTGGGTGGGCTGATGTTTGGCTTTGGCATGGTGCTGGCCTCGGGCTGCGGCAGCAAGACGTTGGTGCGCATCGGTGGCGGCAACCTTAAATCGCTGGTGGTGTTTGGCGTGCTGGGCCTGTCGGCCTGGGCCACGCTGCGTGGCATCACGGCGGTGCTGCGGGTCAACACGGTGGACAAGGTGATCTGGACCCTGCCCACCGGGCAGGATTTGCCGTCGCTGGCGGCCGGCCTTGGCGGCACACCGGGCCAGCGGGCGCTGCTGATCGGCGGCTTGATCGGTGCCATGCTGGTGCTGTGGGCGCTGGCCCGGCGCGAGGGCCGCAGCGCCGATGTGTTGCTGGGCGGTGTGGGCATCGGCGCGCTGGTACTGGCGCTGTGGTGGGTGTCGGGTGTCTGGGGCCATCTGGCCGAGCATCCGCAAACGCTGGAAGAGGCGTTTTTGGCCACCAACTCGCAGCGCATGGAATCGTTCAGTTTTGTTGCGCCGCTGGCCTATGTGCTGGACGGCCTGGTGTTCTACAGCGACGCCAGCAAACGCCTCACCCAGGGCATGGTGGTGGTGCCGGGCGTGGTGCTGGGCAGCGCGGCGGTGGCGCTGGCCAGTGGCAGCTTTCGATGGGAAGGCTTCCGGGGCGTTGAAGACACCGCCAACCACCTGGTGGGGGCGGTGTTGATGGGTGTGGGCGGCATCACCGCGCTGGGCTGCACCATCGGCCAGGGGCTGAGCGGGCTGTCCACGCTGTCGCTGGGCAGCTTCATCGCCACGGCGGCGATTGTTGCCGGCGCGGTGCTGGCGCTGCGCTGGCAGGTGTGGCGGCTGGAGCGTTCGTCATGATCGAAGCCGATTCAAGCGTGATCGAAGATGCCGATCTGGAGCGCCGCTTTGGCGGCCTGCGCCGGCTGTACGGCGATGCCGGCTACCAGCGGGTGCGCCAGGCCCGTGTCGCGGTGGTCGGTTTGGGAGGCGTGGGCTCTTGGGCGGTGGAGGCGCTGGCGCGCAGCGGCGTGGCCCGCCTGGTGTTGATCGATTTTGACCAGGTGGCCGAATCCAACATCAACCGCCAGGTGCAGGCGCTGGGCAGCACCGTGGGCATGGCCAAGACCGAGGCCTTGCGCCGGCGGGTGGCCGACATCCACCCGGGCTGTGAGCTGCACCTGGTAGAAGACTTTGCCAGCCCCGACAACTGGCCCGCGCTGCTGCCAGCCGAGATTGATGTGCTGATCGACGCTTGCGACCAAAGCGCCGCCAAACTGGCGCTGGCCGCCTGGGCGTTGCGCAGCGGTTTACCGGCGGTGTGTGTGGGGGCGGCCGGTGGCAAGCAGCTTGCGCAGCGGGTGGAGGTGGCCGATCTGGCCGAGGCCACGCATGACCCGGTGTTGGCCGGCTTGCGCCAGCGTTTGCGCAAGCAGGGCGCAGCGCGGCAAGGCACGATCGGCCTGCGCTGCGTGTTCTCGCGCGAAAGTGTGGCGCAGCCTGCTGGTGATGCAAGTTGCAACAGCGACGGCAGCCTGAATTGCAATGGGTATGGCTCCAGCGTCACGGTGACCGCCACCTTTGGCCTGGTGGCCGCCGGCGAGGCGCTGCGGCTGTGCCAGCAGCGGGGTGGCGCGGCCAAAAGTAGCCCTGACAGTGCATGCTAGAATCTTGAGCTGTACGCGAAGCGGGGGTCGTTAGCTCAGTCGGTAGAGCAGCGGACTTTTAATCCGTTGGTCGCGTGTTCGAGTCACGCACGACCCACCACCCTGCGTGGCCAGTCAGCCGGCAGCATTTACCGGAAAAATTCCGGGCTCTTAGCTCAGTTGGTAGAGCAGCGGACTCTTAATCCGTAGGTCGAGTGTTCGAGTCACTCAGGGCCCACCAGTAAAAACAAGGACTTGGCGAGCGATCGCTAAGTCCTTTTTTCTTCTGGCGTAGCCGCAGCGTAGCCACCGAACGCATCCAGCCTGTTTGCCGCACCCTGCAGGGCCTCGGGCGCCACATGCGCGTAACGCTCAACCATCGCCCCGGTCTTCCAGCCCCCAAGCCGTTGCAGCTCGTGGGTTGGTGTTCCGGCCTGCCGGTGCCAGGTGGCAAAGGTGTGCCGCAGATGGTGCCACTTGAAGTCCTCAATGCCGGCCCGCTTGAGCGCCGCCGTCCAGGCCTTCGTGTTCACCTGTGTGATCGGCCCACCCCGGAAAGTGAATACCCGAGTGGGGTGCTTGCCGATCTGTGATCGCAACACAGACAGCGCCATCTCGTTCAGCGGCACCGAGTGCGGTTTCCCGTTCTTGTGCTTGCTGCCGGGTATCCAGGCATGCCGCCGTTCAAGGTCCACGTACTGCCAGTCCAGGCCCT
>JANOBL010000985.1:0-2015 GCA_031411635.1 Betaproteobacteria bacterium | reverse complement strand
CACCACCGCCGCCACATTGGGGTTGCAGCCGGCACCGATCAAGGTGCGGAAATGCAGGTCCAGGTCGGCGCCAAACTGCAGCCGGCCATAGGGGTGCGGGATCGCCATCACGCCCTTGATGTTGTGAGCCACCGCCTCGGCAGCGGCGTTGGACAAATCGTCCAGCGGCAGGATGATGACGTGGTTGCGAATACCGACGCGGCCGTTTTCGCGGCGGTAGCCCAGGAAGCTGGTGTCTTGGTTGACGATGCTCATGGTGGCTCCCGATTACCAACGTTTGGTTTTGATGTTGTGCACATGGGCGTGCTCGCCCACCTTGATCGGCGCCACCACCTTGCCCATGTCGATGCCGTACTTGATCACCGTGTCGCCGATGGCCATGTCCTTGAGCGCCACCTTGTGGCCGATCGGGATGTCTTGCCGTGCATCCAGGCTGATCATGCGGTCTTCGTCCATGATCCAGCCGTTGAGCAGCATGCCGGCGGTCACGCCCTCCACCACCACCACCGCAACGGTGTCGTGGGCATCGTGCAAAACAAAGTGATTCATCCTCGGGGTCTCCTGGTCAGACGGATCGCTGAAGCAGCGTGACCCGAATGCTCGGTCGCCAACGGCCTGCTGTCAATCAGGTCATTTATATGACTTGCATGAATCTGCCAGGCACTGACAATTGCCCGATGCCGACCGGCCAAAGATCACCCCCGCTGTTCAGCGCCATCGCGCCCGAGGCCGCCGGCATGCCGCTGTACCGGGTGGTCAAACGTGCACTGCTGCGCGAGATCGAGAGCGGCCAATTGCCACCTGGCGAGGCCTTGCCCAATGAGACCGGGCTGGCCAGTGCCTTTGGTGTCTCGGTCGGCACGGTGCGCCATGCGGTGGACGAGTTGGTGGCCGAGCACATCCTGGTGCGGCGCCAGGGCCGCGGCACCTTTGTGGCCACGCACAACGCCGACAGGTTCCTGTTCCAGTTTTTCCACGTCGAGCGCAGCGATGGCCTCAGCGAAGTGCCGCAGGTCGAGCTGCTGGACTTTGCCCGGGTACGGCTGGACGACGACAGCGCGGCCGCCGCGCTGGGCTTGAAAGCCGGCGAACCGGTGCTGCGCTTCGACAACCGATTGCTGCTGCAGGGCCGGCCGGTGGTGCACGACCAGATCACCGTGCCGGCGCTGTTGTTCAAGGGCTTGACCGACAAGCGGCTGCGTGAGCGGCCCGGCACGATCTACCAGCTTTACCAATCCGGCTTCGGCATCACCGTGGTGCGGGCCCAGGAGCGAGCCCGCGCGGTGGCGGCAGACCGCAACATCGCCCGCGTGCTGGGCCTGGCACCGGGCACACCGGTGATGCAGGTGCGGCGCTGTGCTTTGACCTTTGGCGACAAGCCGGTGGAGTACCGCGTCTCGACCATCCACACCGCCGTGCACGAGTACGTGCACACCCTTGCCAGGCCGGCATGACGGCGCGTGCATTGGGCGGTACCCGGAGTGGTGCCAAGCGGGTTGCCAAACACATTGCCAGCTTGCTGCCCGGCGGTGCGCTGGCGGGTGTGGTGGCGCTGGCCGCCACCTTTGTGTCGCAGTTGCACGGTGGGGCGCAGATGCTGTATGCGCTGTTTTTTGGCCTGGCATTTCACTACCTGGGCCAGGAGGCACGCACCAAGCCTGGCATCGAGTTCTGCTCGCGCCAGGTGCTGCGGCTGGGCGTGGGCCTGCTGGGCGCACGCATCACCGCGATGCAGATCGCAGGCCTGGGCTGGCCCACGGCGCTGACGGTGGTGGCTGCCGTGCTGACCACGCTGGGCTGCGGCGTCTTGCTGGCACGCCGGCTGGGGCTGAGCCGGGCCCAAGGCGTGCTTTCCGGTGGATCGGTGGCCATCTGCGGTGCATCGGCCGCGCTGGCGATCTCGGCGGTGCTGCCGCGCGACAAGCACCACGACCGTTTCACACTGATGGTGGTGATCACCGTCACCGTGCTGTCCACCGTGGCGATGGTGATCTACCCCCTGATCGCACGCGCCA
>JANOBL010000984.1:0-3746 GCA_031411635.1 Betaproteobacteria bacterium | reverse complement strand
AGCGTGTAGTGCCAGACGGCCTGCGCCGCCGCCACCGCGATGCCGGCCAGAAACACTGCGCCCAGCCCCAGTTGCCGGCCGATCAGGGCCCAGCTCAGCAGGTAGGCGGCGTAAAAGCCCATCACCGCGGTCACATCCCAGCGGCCCAGGGTGATGGCCGAGGTCTGGATGCCGATCAACAGGTCGTCGTCGCGGTCGACCATCGCGTACTCCGTGTCGTAGGCCAGCACCCAGCACAGGTTGCCCAGCAGCAGCCACCAGGCCTGTTTGGGCACGGCGGCGGTTATCGCAGCCCAGCCCCAATCCCGCCCGCCCAGCACTGCGGCAAACGCCATCGGGATGCCAAAGCTGAAGGCCACGCCCAGCACCGCCTGCGGCATCGCCACCAGGCGCTTGGCATACGGGTAGGCCAAGGTGATGGCCAGCGCGGCAAACGACATCAGGATGGTGGGCGGGTTGGTCGTGAGCACCAGCGCAAATGCCAGCAGCGCCAGCACCGCGCCCAGCGCCAGCGCCTCGTGCACCGGCAGCGCGCCGGACGTGACCGGCCGCTGCGCGGTGCGTTTGACATGGCGGTCAAACTCGCGGTCGGCCACATCGTTGGCGCCGCAGCCGGCGCTGCGCATCAACACCGTGCCGGCCACAAACACCAGCAGCAGATGCCAGCCCGGAAAACCATCGGCGGCAATCCACAGCGCGCTCAAGGTGGGCCACAGCAGCAGCAGCCAGCCGGCAGGGCGGTCCCAACGGATCAGTTGCAGGTAGAGGGCCAGGCGGCCGGGTGACAGGGGCATGGGGCTGGCATTGTGGCATCGGGGGTGTGGGCCGCCGCTCGGGATAATGGCGCGATGCCCCGCCCGCGCGCCGCCGTTTCGACCCCTCCGACCGATGCCCCGGTGGTGGTGGTGGGCGGTGCCAACTGGGACACCCAGGCCACCAGTGCGCAGCCGCTGCGGGCCGGCGATTCCAACCCCGGCCGTTTGCACAGCGGCCCGGGCGGCGTGGCGCGCAACATTGCCGAGCGGCTGGCCCAGCTTGGCTGTGCGGTGCGGCTGGTGTCGGTGCTGGGCGATGACCAGGCCGGCCGTCGCCTGCTGGCGTCGGGTCAAGCCGCCGGCATCAACATGGCGGGTTGCCGCGTGCTGGCGGGCGCAGCCACGGCGCGCTACGTCTCGCTGCACCAGCCCGATGGAGAGCTGCTGGCAGCCGTCAACGACATGGCCATCCTGCAGCGGCTGGACCCGGCCCTGCTGCAGTCAGAAGCGCCTGCGCTGCAAGCTGCTGCTGCCGTGGTGGTGGACGCCAACCTGGCGCCAGCCACGCTGGCCGCGCTGTGGGCGTTGCCGCCGGCCGTGCCGCTGTGGGCCGATGCGGTGTCGGCCGCCAAGTGTGGCCGCCTGCACGCTGGGCTGGCGCGCTTGCACACCCTCAAACCGAACCGGCTGGAGGCGCTGCAGCTCAGCGGCTTGCCGGCCGACACTGCCGATCACACCCTGGCCGGCTGGCTGCTGGACGCCGGTGTGGCCCAGGTGGCGTTGAGCCTGGGCGCTGGCGGCTTGCTGCTGTGCGGGCGCGACGCCGCCGGCCAGCGCTGGCTGCACCACCAGCCGGCACCGCTGCTGCAGGTGCTGCACAGCGTCACCGGGGCCGGCGATGCGCTGCTGGCCGGCCTGTTGTGCGCCCAGCTTCGTGGGTGGGCCCCGGCGCAAGCGGCGGCGTTTGCGGTGGCTTGCGCCTCGCGGGCGCTGGTGGGCCAGGCGCTTCTTCCATTTCAGGACAAGCCTTTATGAACACTATGAATCAATACCTCGATAACCATCCCGACGTGGCCGCCGCGCTGGCCCACGGCGCGCCGGTGGTGGCGCTGGAGTCCACCATCATCAGCCACGGCATGCCCTGGCCGCAAAACGTGCAGACCGCGCTGGCGCTGGAGGCCGAAGTGCGGGCCCAGGGTGCCGTGCCAGCCACCATCGCGGTGATCAACGGCCGGCTCAAGGCCGGTTTGAGCGTGGCCGAGATCGAGCAGCTTGGCCGCGCTGGCGACCAGGTGGCCAAGGCCAGTCGGCGCGATCTGGCGGTGCTGGTGGCCCAGCGCCGCAGCGGCGCCACCACCGTGGCGGCCACGATGATCATCGCCGCGCTGGCCGGCATCCGGGTGTTTGCCACTGGCGGCATCGGTGGTGTGCACAGGGGCGCGGAAAGCAGCTTCGACATCTCGGCCGATCTGCAGGAGCTGTCGCGCACCGAGGTGGCGGTGGTGTGCGCCGGCATCAAATCGATCCTGGACCTGGGGCTGACCCTGGAATACCTGGAGACCCACGGCGTGCCGGTGATCGGCCATGGCACGGATTGCCTGCCGGCGTTTTTTACCCGCGAGAGTGATTTCAATGTCGACGTGCGGCTGGACAGCCCGGCCGAGATTGCCGCGGTGATGCGCGCGCAGTGGGCGCTGGGCCTGGGCGGCGGGCTGGTGGTGGCCAATCCGATCGCGCCCGAGTTTGCGATGCCGCGCAGCCATATCGACGACGCGATCGACGGTGCGTTGGCCGAGGCCGCCGCGCGCGGCATAGCCGGCAAGGCGGCCACGCCGTTTTTGCTGCAGCGGGTGAACGAGCTGACCGGTGGCCAAAGCCTGGCAGCCAACATCGCGCTGGTGATGGGCAATGCGCGGTTGGCGGCGGCGGTGGCGGTGGCGTATGCCGGGCTGGCAGCCTGACGCTGCGGTGTTTGCCGTGATGTACGTACCCGACCACGCAGGGTTCGGGGCGGCGCGGATGCTTTACGTTCCCATCAGCGCCCGGATGTGCTGCGACGTGATCAGCTCGTCGCGTGCCGGCAGCAGCGCAAAGCGGCCGCGCAGCGGGGATGCCGCCTGCTCGGCGTGGTCGGTGTCCGGTGCTGCTGCGCTACGCCGGATCAGCGCGGAAACCGCGTCGCCCAGCGACAGGCACTCCCGCCGCGCCACGTTGCGGGCAGCGATCAAGGCGTCTTCCTGCAGGTTGAGGGTGGTGCGCATGCGGGATGCTCCTGGAAACTCAAGTTCGGCACCGTAGCATCAAATCAAATCACCGGCTGCCCATCAGCACGACCAGTGCCAGTGCCGCCAGCCCCAATGCGCCCGGCTCGGGCACGCCGGACGGCAACGCGGCGTTGCCCTGGGCGGCGGGATCGACCCAGTTGCTGCGGCCAAACTCGTCACCCAGCGCGGCCCAGCTTGCACCGCCGTTGGTCACCACCTGCAGGTAGCGGCCGCTGGCCGGCGCGGCAAAATCCAGCTCGAAGGCCTGGTATTTGGTGGTGTAGCCGGTGCGGCTGGCCACCGCCGTCAGCGTGGTCCACAGGTTGCCGATCGGCGCATCGGACAAAAACACCCACTGCGTGCTGCTGTTTGCGGGCAGCACGTCCACCGCATAGCGCACTTGCGACAGCGTGAACGAGGCACGCATGTCGGCCTGCACCCAGTGGGAGCCATGGCTGCCGGCGTTCCAGTAACCGCCGTTGAACACCGATTGCGCCGAGCCGCCGGCCGCGCTGTCGGCGCTGTAGCTGGCGGCCGACAGGTCGGCGGCATAGGGCGAGATGATCGGTGCGGCCAGCGCAGAAGCGACGGTGCCAGCCAGCAGCAAGGCGGCCAGCAGGGAGGGATGACGGTGCATGGTGCGCTTTCGACAGGGGTGCAGGCCGCGCCGCTGTGGGCTGTCGACCGAGGCCACCGAGCGGCTGGCCGCGATCAAGGTCGAACTCGA
>JANOBL010000983.1:0-4298 GCA_031411635.1 Betaproteobacteria bacterium | reverse complement strand
CGCAAAGGCAGCCAGCTCGCCGTGCTGATGGTCGCCTCTTCAGCCCCGGAGGAAGTCGAGCAGTACGCCTTGCGCGTCGCCGAGCAGTGGAAGCTCGGCCGAAAGAAGGTTGATGACGGCGCGATCCTGGTTGTCGCCAAGAACGATCGCGCGATGCGCATCGAGGTGGGGTACGGGCTGGAAGGAGCGCTCAACGACCTCACCAGCAAACGAATCATCAGCGAAACCATCCTGCCGCGATTCAAGGGCCAGGACTTCTATGGCGGTATTGCGGCCGGGGTCGATCGGATCATCCGCGTCGTTGACGGCGAGCCCTTGCCCGCGCCCAGCGTCCGGTCGAGCCAGGGGATCGGCAACATTGGCGATGTTCAGCAATACGCACCCATGCTGTTCATTCTGGCGCTCGCCGTGGGCGGTGTGCTGCGCGCAACGCTGGGCAAAGTGCCTGGCTCGTTGGTCACGGGCGGCGTAGTCGCGGTGATTGCCTGGTTCGTGGTGGGTGCCATCTCGATGGCGCTGGTGGCCGGCTTGGTCGCGCTGTTCGTCACCTTGCTGGGTGGCGGCATGCTCGGTCGCGGGATGGGTGGCTACTACGGCGGCGGTGGTCGGGGTGGCGGTGGACACGGCGGCGGCTTCAGCGGCGGTGGTGGCGGTTTCGGTGGCGGCGGTGCGTCGGGGAGGTGGTAGCCATGAACATCCAACGCATCGCGCGTCACCTGCTGATGACTGACGGACAGGTGAATCGGACCTTCGGCCGCAGCACCCTGAACAAGATCGAAGCAGCCATCAAGGCCAGCGAGGCCGAGCACGTCGGAGAGATCCGATTCGCAGTCGAAGGGGGACTGGATGGCGCGCCCTTGTTCAAGGGGCAGTCGGCCCGAGAGCGTGCGATCGAGCTCTTCTCGCAACTGCGTGTCTGGGACACCCAGCACAACACCGGCGTGCTGATCTACTTGTTGCTCGCAGACCGTGCCGTGGAGATCGTTGCCGACCGGGGCATCCACGCCAAGGTGGATGCGCAAGAGTGGAGCAAGGTCTGCCGCGAGATGGAAGCCGCCTTCAGGCAATCGAACTTCGAAGGCGGGGTGGTGAGCGGCGTGCAGGCCGTGACGCGGTATCTGTTGCAGCACTTTCCTTCCGACAGTCACGACAGGAATGAACTGCCGGACAAGCCGGTGGTGGTTTAGGTATCGACCCGTCGCCGGGCGGTGGCCAGCAATGGCCCGCAACTTACCGAGATGGACCGAGACGGTATCCGCTCAACCCCTCAATCACTTTGGCGGCTGCTTCGACGTGACTGGGGCAGGCTGCCTCAGCGCTGGAGCTTTAGCATGACGGTCGCCGATGCTGCAGACTTGTTGGTCCACATCCAGCAGTAGTCTTGATCGACCTTCGTCGCCAGCGTGCCCTTCGCGGTAGCCACCGCGGTGAACTTCGGCGGCAACACCACCTCCTTGCCGACGTGGTAGTGCACGTTGAAGTCCATTGGCGTGCTGGCCTCGAAGTTCCAGCTGACCTTCAGGCCAGCGGGCAGCTTGCCGCAGACCTCGGCGAACTTGCCAGGCGCCACGCTCAGGCGGCGCTCGAAGCGCCCGTCGGCGGCCCAGGCAATGTCCACGATCTCGGCCTGCGTGCTTGGGGCCACGACCGCAAATGCCAGCACAAGGACAACGCCCGCTCTGCAGTGGCGCATTTTCAGCGCACCGGCGCAATCTCGGTCACGGTGAACTTGCCGGCGTCGTTGATGGCCTTGAACTTCACCTTGTCGCCGGCCTTCAGTTTGTCGAGCATGGCTTTGTCTTTCACGACGAAGACCATGGTCATGCCGGGCATGTCCAGATTTTTGATCTCCGCGTGCTTGAGCGTGATCTTGCCGCCTTCCATGTCGACCTTGCGCACCTCGGCGTCGGTCAGGTCGGTGGCAGTGGCGCCAGCGGCTGCCGCTGGCTTGTGATGCGCGTCATCGGCCATGGCGGCCGGCGCCAACAGGGCCAAGGCGGAGATGGCGAGCAGGGTCTTCAGATGGGTATTCATGGGGTGATTCCCTTCAAGGGTAGTTAAGTGGAAACGGTGAGTGAGGGGGTGAGTTGACCGTCAGACTTTCTTGCCGGTGGTGGCGGCCACCACCTTCACCTTGCCGACCATGCCGGCCGCGTAGTGGCCGGCAATCAGGCAAGCGAAGTCGAAGTCACCGGCGCGGTTGAAGGTCCAGACGATTTCGCCGGTCTTGCCGGGTGCGACATGCGCCATGTAGGGCTCGTCGTGCTCCATGGTCGGAAACTTGGCCATCAGCGCCGCGTGTTCCTCGAGTTCCTTCTTCGTGCCGAGTACGAACTCGTGCATCACGGCGCCGGAGTTCTTGATGACGAGTTTGATGGTCTCGCCCTGCTTGACTTCCAGCTTGTCGGGCGTGAAGCGCATGTTGTCGGTCATCCTGAATTCGACGGTCCGCATGCCGGCCTTCGCATTGCCGGCGATACCCCAGTCTTTTTGCTCCTTCTTCACCGGGCCGGCCTTCTTGTCGTGTGGCTTTTCGGTGTGGGCCAACGCATGCCCTGCGGTGGCCAGCACGGCAGCCATCAAGAGTGTTTTGATCAGTTTCATGGGTGTCCTCTTCAGTGGATCGATCGAGCGTTTGTCCTGGAATCAGTGGCCAGAGTGCCCACCGGTCGGCTTGCGAACCTTGACTTCGGTCTCGGTGGCCGGCTTGGCCAGCGGCGGCATCGAGCCCGTGCCTTCGGCCTTGAAACGCGCCGGGTCTGGGAGCGCGCCGGTCCACTCGTAGGCCACTGTGCCGGGCGGGTGCTGGTACCACCCCGGGTCCTTGTAGTCGCCGGCCTTCTGGTCCTTGCGTACCTTCACAACGCTGAACATGCCGCCCATGCCGACAGCGCCGAAGGGGCCTGTGCCGGTCATCATCGCGGCGGTGTTGTCGGGCAAGGGCATCTCCATCTCGGTCATGTCCTTCATGCCGCGTTCGCCCATCACCATGTAATCGGGGATCAGCTGGGTGATCTGCTTGGCGACACCGCGGTGGTCCACGCCGATCATGGTGGGCACGTTGTGGCCCATCGCGTTCATCGTGTGGTGGCTCTTGTGGCAGTGGAAGGCCCAGTCGCCTTCTTCGTCGGCCAGGAAGTCGATCTGACGCATCTGGCCCACCGCCACGTCGGTGGTCACCTCGTATTGACGCGCGCTCTTCGGCGTCGGCCCGCCGTCAGTGCCGGTGACGAGGAACTCGTGCCCGTGCAGATGGATCGGGTGGTTTGTCATCGTCAGGTTGCCGATGCGGATGCGCACCTTGTCGTTCTTCCTCACCACCAGCGGGTCGATGCCGGGAAAGATGCGGCTGTTCCAGCTCCACAGGTTGAAGTCCAGCATCGTCATGATCTTGGGCGTGTAGGCGCCCGGGTCGATGTCGTAGGCATTGAGCAGGAACACGAAGTCGCGGTCCACGTCGTCGATGAGCGGGTGTTTCGCCTTCGGGTGCGTGATCCAGAAGCCCATCATCCCCATCGCCATCTGCACCATCTCGTCGGCATGCGGGTGGTACATGAAGGTGCCGGGGCGGCGCGCCACGAACTCGTAGACGTAGGTCTTGCCGGGCGGGATGCCGGGCTGGTTCAGGCCCGTGACGCCGTCCATGCCGTTGGGCAGGCGTTGGCCGTGCCAGTGGATGCTGGTCAGCTCACCCAGCTTGTTGGTGACGAAGATGCGCACCCGATCACCTTCCACCACCTCGATCGTCGGCCCCGGGCTCTGGCCGTTGTAGCCCCACAGGTGGGCTTTGAACCCGGCGGTCATCTCGCGCACCACGGGCTCGGCCACCAGGTGGAACTCCTTGACGCCGTTGTTCATGCGCCAGGGCAGGGTCCAGCCGTTCAGCGTCACCACGGGGTTGTAGGGCCGGCCGGTGCTGGGCACCAGCGGCGGCATCGTGTCGGGCTTGGTCTGCATGACCGGCTCGGGCAGGGCGGCCATCGCCACCTTGCTGACTGTGGCGGCGGCTGCGGCCGCGGTGATGGCGCCCAAACTCGCTCCAGCGCCGAGCATCCTGCGCCGGGAGAGCATGTGTTTCTCAATCATGGGGATGTCCTTCATGTTCACTGGCCTGCAGCCGCGGCTTCGGCGGCCATCGCGGGGCCGGCGGCCGTAGCGAGGCTGGGTTTGCCGATCAGCGCCATGTCGAGGTCGGCCTGCGCGATCCAGAAGTCGCGCAGTGCCTGGATCGAGTCGTTGACGCTGGCGATCTGCGTGCGGGCGTCGGCCAACAGTTCGAACACGCCGATCAGCATGCC
>JANOBL010000982.1:0-1777 GCA_031411635.1 Betaproteobacteria bacterium | reverse complement strand
TCGAAAGCTTCGCGGCACTGCCCCTTGAAGGCCAACTGCGTCATCACTTTCGTCTGCAGGCAATCGCTTTGGACTTCAGGCATGGGCTGCCCCTTTGTTGCCATAGTCGAGCTTCGGATACCAGTCGCCGCCGCGCCCTTCGGGTGTGCTGTCGAGAATCGTCCAGAGCGGCATCAAGTCTGGCGCACCGCGTGGGTCCTGTCCGGGGTCAGCCGTGCTGCCTCCCATCTCGCCGCTCCAGAAGTGGCGAATGCTGCCGTCGCGCCGGGTGAAGACATTGAAACCCGGCACGTCCGCGTCGTCGGCACTGACATAGTCGCGCGTGAAGTCGCCATCGAGGTCCGAATACAGCTTGAGGTGGTGCCAGCCGCGCTCTTTCTTGACCGCCATCAGGCGCTCGATGGGTGAGCGCGCCACCATCACCAGCGCGATGCGCTGTTCGACATCGAGCGATTCGCCGTCCCAGGCGGCCATCAGCGACGTGCACATCGGGCAAGGCTGCGCGCGCTGGGGCCCGTACATGTAGCTGTAGACCGCCAGCGTCTGCTTGTCGCCAAACAGCCCGGAGAACTTGACCGGGCCGTTCTCGCCAACAAAGGCGTAGTCCTTGGGCACGGTGCCGCCCGCCGGCAGGGCGCGTCGTTGCTCCGCCACGCGCTCGATATGGCGCCGCAGTTCGATCTCCTCGGCAAGAAGTGTGTCGCGTGCATGCCGGTACTCGGCGCTTTCATTCGGAAAACGCACGCCGTTCTGGCGGGCGAGCTCGATGGCGGACTTGAGTTGGGGCGTGCTCATGGCGAACTCACGGCTTCGGCGCCGTCACGTTGACCATCCACGGCACGCCGAACTTGTCGGTCAGCATGCCGAACGAAGATGTCCAGAAGGTCTTCATCAATGGCATGCTGACGTTCCCGCCTTCGCCGAGCGCCGTGAAGACACGCGTCGCTTCAGCGTCGTCGACCGCCTCGATGGCCAGCGTCACCCCCTTGTACTCCGCGGCTTTGTCGCCCATGCCGTCGTCCGCCATCAGCTGCGTTTCACCAATGCGGAAGTTGGCGTGCATGATCTTTTCCCCGTAGCCGGGGGGCGCTTTCATGGCCGCGTCGGGGCTTTCCTTCCAGCGCATCAGCGCAGTCACCTCGGCACCAACTGCCTTCTTGTAGAACTCCAGCGCCTCTTCGCAACGGCCGCCGAACGTGATGAGTGATTCAACTTTCATGATGGATTCCTCTATGGATGGCTGTGAAGACAAATGGATCGATTGCCGCGCGATCAAACATCCAGCAGCGGCGCGAATCCGCCGTAGACCATTCGTTTTCCGTCGAAAGGCATGTCGCCCATCGCCTTCATGCGCGGGTCGTTCATGAACTTTTCGTTGCCGGCATCGCGCGCCGCTTTGGACGGCCACTCGATCCACGAAAAGACGACGGTCTCTTCGCCCTCTGCCTTGACGGCGCGTTTGAAGTCGGTGACCTTGCCGTCGGGCAAAGCATCGCCCCAGCACTCCACGACGCGTGTGGCGCCGAACTCCTTCAAGAGCGCGGCGGACTTGGACGCCATCTCGCGATAGGCCTCCTTGTTGCCGACCTTCACGGGTATCAGAAATCCGTCGATGTAGCTCATGGTCTTGCTCCTCGGGGTTGGTCTAACGGTGGCTGAAACACACCGGCGGGATTGCCGCCAACCGGCAGATCTCGCGCTGTGTCGATGGGTCTCGTTGGCAAATGCATGACGCGATTGGATCGGCTAAACCAGCAGGCGGTTCCAGGCACCGTAG
>JANOBL010000981.1:0-2649 GCA_031411635.1 Betaproteobacteria bacterium | reverse complement strand
GCCCTGGCATGTGATGGGTGAAGAAGGCGCGTCCGGTGGCAATGTGCGCTATGTCGATTCATCGGTCGAGCGCATCGAGTTGAAGGTTTCGGGCCTGATCAACTCGCGCCATGTGGTTACCTGCAATGGTGTGCCGGCGCCCTTGCAGCCCACCGGCCGGGTGGGCGAGTTTGTCTGCGGTGTGCGCTACCGGGCCTGGCTGCCACCCACCGCGCTGCACCCCAGCATCGGCACCGATGTGCCCCTGACTTTTGACCTGGTGGACCGCTGGATGCAGCGCTCACTCGGTGGCTGCCAGTACCACGTGGCGCATCCGGGCGGCTTGAGTTACGCCAGCTTCCCCGTCAATGCGTTTGAGGCCGAGAGCCGCCGGCTGGCGCGCTTTTTCACCTTGGGCCACACGCCAGGGCGCATGGACGTGGGCTCCGCGCAGCGCAGCCTGGAGTTTCCGTTCACGCTTGATTTGCGCACGGCCTGATCCCCCCTCGCTCAGGGGATTGGCGGTATGCGGGAGCCTCCGGGCGCAGGGCATGATGCTGGCATGCAAAGCAGCCTGCTCGCCGACGACGACCTGCCCGATGCAGCCAGCCTGGCAGCAGCGGTGGCGCGCCGCGCCAGCCCCGGGCATTTTGATGAATGGCGGGCCGTGACAGCCAGCCAATCGGCCAGCGCAGCGGGTGATCCTGCGCTGCACTGGCGCCAGTTTTTCAGCAGCCTGGGCGCTGAAGGCTGGGCCGAGCTGGGCGCCAAGGCGGCCCGGGTACAGCAAAGGGTGCGCGAGGACGGCGCCACCTACAACGTCTACTCTGAAGGCAACGACGGCAACCGGCCCTGGCCGCTGGAGCTGTTGCCCTTCATCGTGCAGCCGGCCGAGTGGGCGGTGATCGAGCAAGGTGTAACGCAGCGGGCCCGCCTGATGGCCGCCGCGCTGAGCGATGTCTACGGCCCCCAAACCCTGCTGCGTGATGCGCTGCTGCCGGCATCGCTGGTGTTTGCCCACCCGCATTACCTGCGGCCGGCGCATGGCTTGTGGCCGGCGGGTGTGGTGGGCACGGGCGGCGGCCTGCACATGGCCGCGTTTGACCTGGCGCGCAAGCCCGAGGGTGGTTTTTGTGTGCTGGCGCAGCGCTTGCAAGCGCCGTCCGGCCTGGGCTATCTGCTGGAAAACCGGCTGATCATCGGGCCGCAGTTCAACGAGCAATTTGCCGTGCTGCGGGTGCAGCGCCTGGCCAGTGCGTTCCGCTCGCTGCTGGACGGGCTGATGCGCGCCAGCCCGGCCGGTGCACGCAGCCGCATCGTGCTGCTGACGCCCGGGCCGTACAACGAGACTTATTTTGAGCAGGTGTTCCTGGCGCGCTACCTGGGTGTCACCTTGGTCGAGGGCAATGATTTGACGGTGCGTGGCAAGCGCCTGTACCTCAAAACCCTGCATGGCCTGGAGCAAGTGCATGTGGTGCTGCGCCGGGTGGACGACGAGTTTCTCGATCCGCTGGAGCTGCGGCCCGATTCACAGCTTGGTGTGCCCGGCCTGCTGCAGGCGCTGCGCGCCGGTGAGGTGGTGATGGCCAATGCGCCCGGCGCCGGTGTGCTGGAAAGCCCGGGGCTGACCGCGTTTTGGCCCGGTGTGGCGCGGCGCTTGCTGGACGAGGATTTGAAGCTGCCGGCGTCTACTAGCTGGTGGTGTGGCGAGCCGGCAGTGTGGGCCATGCAGCGCGAAAAGCTGGCCGATTTTGTCGTGGCCCCCACCTTTCCGGACAGCAGCTTTGGCGCCACCGTGGTAGCCCAGTTGAGCGATGCCGAGCGTGCCGCGCTGGCCGCGCGCATCGACGCGCAACCGGCCGCCTTTACCTTGCAGGCCCGGGTGCGGCCGGGCGAAACACCGGTCTGGCGCGACAACCAGTTGCAGCCCCGGGCGGCAGTGCTGCGCGTTTTTGCACTGGCCGATGGCGCGGGTGGCTGGCGTGTGCTGCCGGGTGCGCTGACGCGCGTGGCCAGCCGCCCCAGCGGCCAGCCCGGCGCCAACCACGACCCGTGGTTGAGCATGCAGCATGGCAGCGCCAGCATCGACACCTGGGTCATCACCCGGGGCGAGATCGACGACAGCTCGCTGCTGCCCAAGCCGCTTGTTGCCAACGATTTGATCGATTGGCACCGCAGCGTTACCAGCCGCGCCGCCGAAAGCCTGTTCTGGCTGGGCCGCTACACCGAGCGCGCCGAAAACGCTGCCCGGCTGACCCGGCTGATGCTGGAGTCGCTGCACTTTGGCAGCGAGCCGGTGCTGCGCCTGCTGGGTGACCTGGCGGTGTTTCACGGCCTGGTGGGTCCGGCCGTGCCCAGCCCGCAAAAAGCGCCACGCTTGTTTGAGCGCGCACTGATGCATGGGCTGCGTGCCGACAGTGATGCCACCAGCGTCAGCCACAGCCTGCGCTGCCTGCGCGACTGTGCGTTGTCGCTGCGCGAGCGGCTGTCGCCCGAGCACTGGAAGCTGATCAACGAGGTGGACGACAATTTCGAGCAGCACCTGGCCAACGTGCTGGCCTTGCACGACGGCCAGGCCGCCGACATGCTGGGTGTGCTGGCGCGCACCGCCACACACCTGGCTGCCATCACCGGCGCCCAGACCGACCGCATGATCCGCGACGACGGCTG
>JANOBL010000980.1:0-9121 GCA_031411635.1 Betaproteobacteria bacterium | reverse complement strand
TGGATCTGGTCGGCCGAGACCAGGTACTCGGTGGTCACGCCAAAGCGGCCCGAGGCCACCTGCTTGATCTTGCTGCGCAGGCTGTCGCCGTCTTTCAACACATAGTCGGCGGCAATCACGCCGGCGCCGATCACGTCCGACACCTTGGTGCCGGCGGTGATCTTGATGCCCTTCAACTCATTGCGGTAGCGCGCCGGGTCTTCACCACCCTCGCCGGTATTGCTCTTGCCGCCGATGCGGTTCATCGCAATCGCCAGGGTGCTGTGCGCCTCGGTGCTGATCGAGCCCAGGCTCATCGCGCCCGTGGCAAAACGCTTGACGATGTCGGCCGCGCTTTCCACCTCTTCCAGCGGCACCGCCTTGCTGGGGTCGAGCTTGAACTCGAACAAGCCCCGCAGCGTGACATGGCGCTTGCTCTGGTCGTTGATGAGCTGGGCATATTCCTTGTAGGTGTCGAACTTGCCCGAGCGCGACGCGTGTTGCAGCTTGGCGATCGCGTCCGGGGTCCACATGTGTTCTTCGCCGCGCACGCGCCAGGCGTATTCACCACCCGCCTCCAGCATCGTGGCCAGCACCGGATCACTGCCAAACGCCGCGCGGTGGGTGCGCAGCGCTTCTTCGGCCACCTCGAACACGCCGATGCCACCCACTTGGGTGGCGGTGCCGCGGAAGAACTTCTGCACAAAGCTCTTTTCCAGCCCGATGGCCTCGAACAACTGCGAGCCGCAATAGGACATGTAGGTGGACACGCCCATCTTGGACATGATCTTGGACAAGCCCTTGCCGATGGCCTTGACGTAGTTGTAGATGGCTTTTTCGGGCGACAAGGCACCCGGCAGCTCGGCATGCAGCGCGGCCAGGGTTTCCATCGCCAGGTAGGGGTGCACGGCCTCGGCGCCGTAACCGGCCAGCACCGCAAAGTGGTGCACCTCGCGTGCCGAGCCGGTTTCCACCACCAGGCCGGTGGTGGTGCGTTTGCCTTCACGCACCAGGTGGTGGTGGATCGCCGACAGCGCCAGCAGCGCAGGGATGGCCACTTGCTCGCGGCCCATGCGGCGGTCGGTGATGATCAGGATGTTGTGGCCACCACCGATCGCGTCCACCGCTTCGGCGCACAGCGAGGCCAGCTTGGCCTCCACACCCGCGCGGCCCCAGGCCAGCGGGTAGGTGATGTCCAGCTCGTAGCTCTTGAACTTGCCGCTGGTGTGCGTCTCGATGGCACGCAGCCGCGCCATGTCGTCGAAGTCCAGCACCGGCTGGCCCACTTCCAGCCGCATCGGCGGGTTCACCGCGTTGATGTCCAGCAGGTTGGGCTTGGGGCCGATGAAGCTGTTCAGGCTCATCACGATGGCCTCGCGTATCGGGTCGATCGGCGGGTTGGTGACTTGCGCAAACAACTGTTTGAAGTAGTTGAAGAGTGGCTTGTTCTTGTCCGACAGCACTGCCAGCGGGCTGTCGTTGCCCATCGAGCCAATGGCTTCTTCGCCGGCGGTGGCCATCGGTGCCAGCAGGAACTTGATGTCTTCCTGCGTGGTGCCAAAGGCTTGTTGCCGGTCCAGCAAGGATTCGGCAAACGTCGGTATCGCGCCCTTGGCCGGGATCGAATCCAGCCGGATGCGCACGTTTTCTATCCATTGCCGGTAGGGCTTGGCAAACGCAAACTGGTTTTTCAGCTCTTCGTCATCGACGATGCGGCCCTGCTCCAGGTCGATCAAAAACATCTTGCCCGGCTGCAACCGCCACTTCTTGACGATCTTGCGCTCGGCAAACGGCAGCACGCCGGACTCTGACGCCATCACCACCAGGTCATCGTCGGTGACGATGTATCTGGCGGGCCTCAAACCGTTGCGGTCCAGCGTGGCGCCGATCTGCTTGCCGTCGGTAAACACCATCGCGGCCGGGCCGTCCCAGGGCTCCAGCATCGCGGCGTGGTATTCGTAAAACGCGCGGCGGCGCTGGTCCATCAGCTCGTGCTGCTCCCAGGCCTCGGGGATCATCATCATCGCGGCATGCGCCAGCGGGTAGCCGCTCATCGTCAGCAGCTCCAGCGCGTTGTCGAAGGTGGCGGTGTCGCTCTGGCCTTCAAAGCTGATCGGGTACAGCTTTTTCAGATCGTCGCCCAGCACCGGGCTTTTCATCACGCCTTCGCGCGCCCGCATCCAGTTGAAGTTGCCCTTGACGGTGTTGATCTCGCCGTTGTGCGCCACCATCCGGTACGGGTGGGCCAGCGGCCACTCGGGGAAGGTATTGGTGGAAAAGCGCTGGTGCACCAGGGCCAGCGCCGAGACCACACGCTGGTCCACCAGGTCCAGGTAGTACTGGCCCACCTGGTCGGCCAGCAGCAAGCCCTTGTAGATGATGGTGCGGCAGCTCATGCTGGGCACGTAGTACTCGCCGCTGTGGGTGAGCTGCAGCTTCTGGATCGCGGCAGAAGCGGTCTTGCGGATCACGTAGAGCTTGCGCTCCAGCGCGTCGGGCACGATCACATCTGCCCCCCGGCCGATGAAGATCTGGCGGATCACCGGCTCTTTGGCGCGCACCGCCGGGCTCATCGGCATTGCGCGGTTGACCGGCACATCGCGCCAGCCCAGCAACACCTGGCCTTCGGCCTTGACGGCGCGCTCCAGCTCATGCTCGCAGGCCAGGCGGCTGGCATGTTCCTTGGGCAGGAAGATCATGCCCACACCGTATTCACCCGGTGGTGGCAGCACCAGGCCCTGGGCCGCCAGTTCGGCACGCAGAAATTCGTCGGGGATCTGGATCAGGATGCCGGCGCCATCGCCCATCAGCTTGTCGGCCCCCACCGCGCCCCGGTGATCCAGGTTCTCCAGAATCTTCAGGCCTTGCTCGACGATGCTGTGCGCACGCTGGCCCTTGATGTGGGCGACAAAGCCAACGCCGCAAGCGTCTTTTTCGTTGGCCGGGTCGTACAAACCATGCTCGGCCAGTGACGCGATCTCGGCACGGGTGGCAGGGGCCTGGGCTGCGGTGTCTTGCGGTGTCGAGATCATGGCAACGGCCTTCAAATGTCAGGGAACCGGAATTTACTGCGACGCAGCAATTGGTTCAAGATAAATTAAATAGGGTCAGACTTATTTTGTACAGCAGAAAAAATGCAAATCTTAAAAATAGGGACACATCAAATAAATGCGGCACGGCCAATCCCTGCAAGACCCGCGCCCGGCCCGGTTCAGCCTGGGCTCAAGGCTTGGGCGTTGGCCCGGTCTTGGCGGGCCGGCCACGCGCGCGGGGTTGTACCGGCCGCTCGGTCTGCTGTTGCAGGCTGGCCAGGAATGCAGCATCGCCCAAGGCCCAGCCTTTGCGGGCGGCCTCGGCCAAAACCAGCGCCCGGGGCCGGGCCAGGCCCTCGGCCAGCAGGCGGCGGTACGCGGCCTCACGCTCAAACGGGGTATTGCCCAACGCCCACCAGGCTGGGCCGTCGCTGATCAGCGGATCGCGCTGCAGCCCAAGCTGGTGCCTGGCGCTGCACCAGAAATGGTCTTGCGCGGCCGCGACCAGGCCGCTGCGCACCGGGTGATCGTCGATGAACAGCATCGCTTCCAGCAACAACGGGCCGGGTTGCACCACGGTGGCGCAAAACCGCCCCGCCCACAAGCTGCCCTGGCGCTGGTGGCGGCGGTTGAAGCCCGCACCATAGCGCCGGCCCAGGCCCTGCATCAGTGCGCCCAGGCCAGCGGCCGTCTGCGGTGTCAGCAGCAGATGCACCTGGTTGGCCAGCAGCACATAGGCGTTGATGGCCACTTGCTGCTGCAGCGCGGCCTCGCGCAGCGCGGCCAGAAACTGGCGCCGGTCCTCGTCATCGGCAAACACCGGCTGGGCGCTGTGACCGTACAGCGATGCCAAATGGGCCTGGCCAGCCAGCGAGAGCCTGGGCAGACGGGCCATGGCTCAGAGCACGGCTGCCAGCGGGGGCGCCGGCTCCAGCGCCGCAAACGCATCCCGCCCGGTCAGCCGGCGGTGCTCGCGGGTGGCAAAGCGGTCGGTCATGCCGGCCACGTAATCGGCCACCGCCCGGTGCGGGTCGGGCCGCCTGGCATGCTCGGGTGGCATCTCGGCCGGCGCGGCCAGGTAGGCGGCAAACAGCTCCGTGACCACCTGGCGCGCCACCTCGGTGGTGCGCATCACCTGGGGATGGCGGTACAGCGCGGCAAACAGCCGGCGCTTGAGCGCGCTGGCCTCGGCATGGCCGGTTTGGGAAAAGCGCAGCAAACGCGGCAGGCTACGCACCGCATCGGGGCTGTCGGGGCCGGCCTGGGCCAGCGCCGCAGCGGTGCTGTCGATCACGTCGTGCACCTGGGCCGACAGCATGCGGCGTATGGTTTCAAACAACAGCCGGCGGCCGGGCTGGTCCACCAGATGGGGATGGTCAGCAAGCGCCTGATCCCGATGCCGCATCACGCCCGGCAGATCGGCAAGCTGCTCGAAGCTGAGCAAGCCAGCGCGCACGCCGTCATCGATGTCATGGGCGTTGTAGGCAATCAGGTCGGCCAGATCGGTGAGCTGGGCCTCCAGGCTGGGCTGGCCGCCGTGCAAGAAGCGCTGCGCCACGCCACCCGGCTCGGCCAGCTCCAAAACCAGCGCATCACGCCGGCTGCAGTGCTTCAGGATGCCCTCGCGGGTTTCGAAACTCAGGTTCAGGCCGTTGAAATCCGGATAACGCTCTTCCAGGCTGTCCACCACGCGCAGGCTTTGCAGGTTGTGCTCGAAGCCACCTTGCGCGTGCATGCAAGCCTGCAGCGCGTCCTGGCCGGCATGGCCAAAAGGGGTGTGGCCCAGGTCGTGGGCCAGGGCAATCGCCTCGACCAGGTCTTCGTCCAGCGCCAGCCCGCGCGCGATCGAGCGGCCGAGCTGCGCTACCTCCAGCGAGTGGGTCAACCGAGTGCGGAACAGATCGCCCTCGTGGTTGATGAACACCTGGGTCTTGTAGACCAGGCGGCGGAACGCGGTGCAGTGCACGATGCGGTCGCGGTCGCGCTGGAAGGCATTGCGCAGCCGCACCGCAGGTTCGGCATGGCGTCGGCCCCGGCTGGTGGCGGCTTGGGACGCGTAACAGGCCAAGGCCATGGCCGGGCTTGGCCTCAGGACAGCGCGGTGTGGGCCGCGATCACCGCTGCCACCATCGCATCGGGCGCGGGCTTGACCGTTGCGCGGCCCAGGCCGTCGATCACGACAAAACGGATCTCTCCGGCCTCGGATTTTTTGTCACCGCGCATCAAGGCCATCCAGCGCTCGATAGGCAGGCGCGGTGCCAGCACCGGCAGGCCGGCACGCTGGCAGAGTTGTGTCAAACGCGGCACCAGCGCCGCATCCACCAAGCCCAACCTGGCGGACAAATCGGCCGCCAGCACCATGCCGCAGCCCACCGCCTCGCCATGCAGCCATGCGCCGTAGCCCATGCCGGTTTCGATCGCATGGCCAAAAGTGTGGCCAAAGTTCAGGATCGCACGCAGGCCGCCCTCGCGCTCGTCCTGGCCCACCACCGCCGCCTTGATCTCGCAGGAGCGCTGCACCGCGTGCGCCAGCGCGGCCTTGTCGAGGGCGCGCAAGGCGTCGATGTGGGCTTCGATCCAGGCCAGGAAGACCACATCGGCGATCGGCCCGTATTTGATGATCTCGGCCAGCCCGGCCGACAGTTCACGCCCGGGCAGGCTGTCCAGCAAGTCCAGATCGCAGATCACCCGGGCCGGCTGGTAAAACGCGCCGACCATGTTTTTGCCCAGCGGGTGGTTGATCGCCGTCTTGCCGCCCACCGAAGAATCCACCTGCGCCAGCAAGGTGGTGGGCACCTGCACAAACGGCACGCCGCGCATATAGCAAGCGGCGGCAAAACCGGTGATATCGCCCACCACGCCGCCGCCCAGCGCGTACAGCACGGTCTTGCGGTCGCAGCCCTCGCCCAGCAGCTTGTCGTACAGGGTTTCCAAGGTGGCGGCGGTCTTGTGCTGCTCACCGTCGGGCAGCACAAGCTGCAGCACGCGGCGGTGGCGCTTGGCAAGCTGCGCGGCCAGTTGATCGGCGTACAGCGGCGCCACCGTGGTGTTGCTGACGATCAGCGCATCGGCCGAGAGCGGCAAGCCATGCCAGGACGCTGCGGATGACAACAGGCCGCTGCCGATGTGGATGTCGTAGCTGCGGTCGGCCAGGGCAATGGATACCTTGGCCGTGGGATAGTGCGAATGGGCGACTTGGGTCATGCGGCGGCAGTGTAGGGGGCTGTTCGGGCAGCGCCAGCGTCAGATCAACTGCAGCGCCTGGCCGCCGCCGCGCACGGCATCGACCACCAAACGCCGGTCAAAGCTGGCAAGCCGGCCCAGACGGGCACATGCCAGCGCCAGCAGGTAACTGTCGGCAACCTGGCCATGGCTCAACAGCCGGCCGGAATCGATCAGCCCGGCGTCCATCAGGCTGACATCGTCAGGCCAGAAAACATGGCCTGGCAGTGCACGCAGCGCCGCCAGCAGCGGCACCACCGCCGCCGGCGTGCCGGCAGAGTTGGCATAACGTGGATTGCCAACAATGCGCAGCAAGCCGTTCTCGGTCATCGGGCAGGTGGCCCAGGCTTGGTGGCCTTCGCGAGCAAACCAGTCGTGCGCCGCATCGTGCTGCAGATGCACTGGGTCGACCAAAGCGATCAGCACATTCACGTCCAGCAGGTAAGCCGTCACGACAATTCGTCGCGCAACTGGTTGACATGCTCCAGCGTCGCGATCTTGGCATCCGGCCCCACCGGCAGCATCAGCACACCATTGCGGGTGGCGGTACCGGCAAGATCCCTGCGCAGCGCCTGCCGCGCCAAGCTGGAGATGATCTCGCCAACGGTCTTGCGCTGCCGCTCGGCCAAGCCGCGCGCAGCCATGAGTACGTCATCGTCTATCGCAAGGGTTGTTCGCACCGGGCTCACCTTGAAGTGCATCAAACATCTTGCACCATACATCAATGGTGCAAGATGTTCACTTGGCATGTCGGTTGGCCGTGGCACCAGGCGATCATCGACACAGGCTGCCGGGACGAATACGGCATTGCGCAAAGCCAAAACGGCTGCATTGGATCACCCGGCATCGGGTGGTATTCTTCACTGCATGATTGACTGGTCAAGCTGCCAAGCCGTAGAGCGAGATGCCGAGCGCTACAGCGGGGCGTGGCTGTTCAGCGGCACCCGGGTGCCCGTCGCAGCGCTGTTCGAGAACCTGGAGGATGGCGCACCAGTCGCCGAATTCATCGCTTGGTTTCCCGGTGTGACGCTGGCACAGGTGCGCGCCGTGCTGGCGCACGCCGCCCGCAGTGCGCTTACCCCAGCGTGAATGCGAATCCTGTTTGATCAAGGAACACCGGCGCCGCTGCGCCAGTGCCTGCTTGAGCATGAAGTGGAAACGGCCTATGAACGTGGCTGGTCCACGCTGAAGAATGGGGATCTGCTGCAGGCCGCAGAGCTTGCCGGCTTCACGGTCTTGGTCACCACCGATACAAACCTGAAATACCAGCAGAACCTGGCTGCGCGCCGGATCTCGGTTGTGGTACTGAGCACAACGAGCTGGCCCCGCATACGGCAAGCTACGCAAGAAGTGGCACTGGCGATCTCACGAACCAGCGTCGGGAGCTACGCCGAAGTTCGAATTCCGTGATGGTCTTCTCCCCGGGGCAGGCCGGGGGTGCTTAACCCTGCGTTGGCAGCACCCGGCCCACGGTGGCCGGCACCTGGCCGGGATCGATCAGCCCGGCCAGCTCAAGCTGCATCAGGATCTTGTTGACCAAGTTAGGCACCGACGGCCGGCCGGTCTCGATCACAAAGTCGGCCGCGTCTCGGTACAGCGGATCACGCTCGCGGAACAAATCGCGCAAGCGCTTCAGCGGGTCTTTGACTTGCAGCAGTGGGCGCTGGGTGTCGTGGCGCAGGCGGCGAAACAACTCTTCGGGTGTGGAGCGCAGGTAGACCACCTTGCAGCCGGCCTTCAGCGCAATGCGATTGGCCTCGCGCAGCGTGGAGCCGCCCCCGGTGGCCAGCACCACGCCGGTTTGCCGGCTCAGCGCTGTGACAACCTGCTGCTCCAGATCGCGGAAGGCGGGCTCGCCCTGCTGCTCGAAGAACATGCGGATCGAGCCACCGATCTGGCGCTCGATCTCGTGGTCGCTGTCAACGAAGCGCCAGCCGAGTTGGCGTGCCAGATGCCGGCCGACGGTGGATTTGCCACAGCCGGGCATGCCCACCAGGGCGATCGACGAACCCATTACCGTCGCGGCCGGGATGTCAATTTGGATTGGTGCAAAGCCAGCCGGCCTGACCCTCGGGGTTTTTGCGCAAATAAGCAGGACTGGACTGCGTACCGTACGGGCTGGTCCTGAACGGCGGATCGGCATTCACCGTTGTCACCGCCGATGCCAGCACCGGCAGTGTGCCTTCAAAATTCGCCCGGCCTTCCGTTCCCGCGACACCGGATGCCGACACCAGGATATTGAACCTGACCCAGGACGCAATGTTCTGCGGATACTCAATCTTGAGCACGACGATACCATCGGCATTGGTGGTCGAAGTGCCTTCCACCGAAATTGTGACATCGGCCTTGCGTGGATCAAGCTGAGGCCGCGGCGGCGACAAACTACCACTGCCATTCTGGTCTTCTGAAATCACCGCGGCATTGCCGCCCGCGTCTTTCTGGTAACTGTCCACAAAAGACTCCGCAACCCCATTGCGGTTGAGGTCTTCGTTGTCGCAAGCAGAAATATTGCCCGCAACCCAAGCCGGCGTCACCGTGTCTGCCCCCGGGAAGATCGCCGCAGCAGACACCGCCGTTGCATTCGGATAAAAAAGCGGGTAAGTATTTCCGAAGCCCCCTTGAATCCATTTGCTGCCGTCGGAAACCCAAAATCCCTTGTAATACGTCAACAAGTCAATCGACGGCGATACCTGCACCCCCGCCTTGGCTTGTCCGGATGAATCGACCACCTGCACCGCATAGCGTTTTGTGTACGTCAGCAAGGAGGTGCCGATGCCGATGGTGCCGTTGGTGCCAATGCTGACAGACAGTGATTCTGAACTGACGGTCAGGGTTGTCTTTACCGCATTGGGACAGGCGCCACCGTCGGTTGCCGGAATACCAAAATC
>JANOBL010000979.1:0-12603 GCA_031411635.1 Betaproteobacteria bacterium | reverse complement strand
GCTCAAAGCTGTTGATCGATGTGACCAGCAGGCCGGAGTTGCCGTTGGGCCGCAGCGCGGTGTCGATGTCAAACAGCTCACCGGCGGCGGTGCGCAAGGTCAGCCAGGTGATCAGCTTGCGCACAAAGTGGCCGTACACCTCTTGCGCCCGGTCCGGGTCGGCCTCATCGGTATCGTCGTACAAAAACACCCCGTCCAGGTCACTGCCGTAGCCCAGCTCCTTGCCACCCAGCTTGCCGTAGGCGATGACGGCAAAGTGCGGGCTGTCGCGGTGGTGCAGGCGCAGCCGGGGCCAGGCCCAGCGCAAGCTGCAGTCCAGAGTGGCGTCGGCCAGTGCCGACAAGTCATCGGCCACCTGCTCCACCGTGATCAGCCCTTCGACATCACGCACCAGCGTGCGGAACACCTCGGCATGGTGGGCATGGCGCAAGGTGTCTAGCAGTGCGTCCTCATTGTCCTCACCGGCACGCTACCAGGCCTGGTGGCGGTCTTCCAGCCCGGCGATGTACTCGGCCGGGTTGTAGCGCTCGTTCAGCAAGCGCTGATCGGACAGCTCGTCGATCACGCCCGGATGCCGCATCAGGTATTGCATCGGCCAGCGCGCCAGGCCCAGCAGGCGCAGCAGCCGGCGCATCACCTCGGGCCGCTCCACCAGCAGCGCCAGGTAGCTGTCGCGCCGCAACAGCGGCTCCAGCCAGTCGATGAAGCGCAGCGCCGCCGCCTCGGTGCAGCTTTGATCGGCCACGCAGGCGGCAGTGCGCGCCACCAGCTTGCCCAGCCGCAGCTTGCCCTCGTCACGCAGGTGCATCACGCGCGGGTGGCTGCGCCAGGTGCGCACCCGCTCGGCCAAGGCGGCTGGTAGTTGATCCAGCAGTGCGTCGCTGTCGATCGCCATCGGCGGCGCGCCGCAGGCCTTGCAGCCTTTGGCGCCGGCACCGTTCAGCGCCGGGGCCTGGCCGTCGTGCAGCAGCATGTCGAACTCGGTGGCCACCAGCTCGCGGATCTGGCACAGCCGGTCCAGCAGCTCACAGGCTTCCGGCCGGCAGGCGGCCAGGCCCAGCGACGCGGCGATCCAGGTCAGGTCGGCATCGCCGGTGGGCAGCAAATGGGTTTGCTGGTCGTCCAGGTACTGGATGCGGTGCTCCACCTGGCGCAAAAAAACATAGGCCTGCGCCAGCTTGGTGGCGGTGTCGGGCTTCATCAGGCCACGCCCGGCCAGGCGTTGCAGGCTTTTCAAGGTGGAGCGGGTGCGGATCTCGGGAAACTGGCCACCACGCACCACCAGCAGCAACTGCACGATGAACTCGATCTCGCGGATGCCGCCGCGCGAGAGCTTGACATCGTTGGCACGCTCGGGCCGGCCGGCGGCGCGGCGCTGGGCTTCTTCGCGGATCTTGCGGTGCAACTGGCGCAGGCCTTCAAAAATGCCGTAATCCAGGTAGCGCCGGTAGACAAACTGGCTGACGAGCGAGCGCAACGGCCAGGCCCGGCCCGACGTGACCGCCAGCCGGGGCGCCACCACCCGGCTCTTGAGCCAGGCAAAACGCTCCCACTCGCGGCCCTGCACCAAAAAATACTCTTCCAGCATCGCCAGGCTGACCACCGGCGGGCCCGAGTTGCCGTTGGGCCGCAGCGCCAGGTCGACCCGGAATACAAAGCCGTCATCGGTGGTTTCGCCGATCAGCGCATACAGCCGCTTGGCCACGTTGGCAAAGTACTCGTGGGCACTCAGCACCAGCGGGCCGCTGGTCTGGCCGTCGTCCTCGTAGACGTAGATCAGGTCGATGTCGGACGAGACATTCAGCTCACGCGCGCCCAGCTTGCCCATGCCGAGAATCCAGAAGTCGATGAGGCGGCCTTGCACGTCCAGCGGTGCGCCGCAGCGCATGTCTTCGGCGGCACGGGCCGCTGCGAGCGCGATTTCCAGTGTGGCCTCGGCCAGCGCCGTCATCGCGCCGGTGATGTCGGCCAAGGGCGCGGCCCGCTCCACATCCAACACCGCCAGCCGCTCCAGCACAAGCTGGCGTGCCACCCGCAGTGCCGATGGCAAGGCCCGGCCAGCGGCCTGCAGGCGCTGCACCAGCGCGGTGATCACCGGCGCATCGGGTGTGCCGGCGGGCAGCAGCGCCAACTCGTTGGCATAACGCCTGCGCACCCGCTGCACAAAACGGCTGTGCGCGGCGACGGCGCCAAAAGTGTCTGCAGCGTGAAGTTCGGAACCCATGGTGCGCCGTGGGCTCTGTGCTAGATTGAAAGGCGGCCCAACGGGCCGCGCAGGTGGTCAGTGGATGTCATAACGGCTGCTAAAACGACCGCCAAAAAACCGGGCCCAAGCCGGCTTGACTCACACGCTGCCTGCGGGTCGGTGCTCCTCATCCATGTCCCTCTCGTTGTCAGTCGCTGCTGCGCGCCGTCCGGCCTGGTGGGGTTGGCGCCTGGCGTGGCGCGTGCTGCTGGGGCTGCTGCTGGCCGCCTGGGCCCTGGGGCTGGCGGCCTGGTTGGGTTTCTACTGGTTGATTCTGCCCCGTCTGGATGATTGGCGCCCGACCATCGCCGCACAGGCCAGCCGGGCACTGGGGCAAACCGTGCAGATCGGCCAGATCGCCGTGCACAGCTCGGGCTGGGTGCCGGCGTTTGTGCTGCGCGATGTGGTGCTGCGCGATGCGCTGGGCCGCGAGGCGCTGCGGCTGCCGCAGGTGTCGGCCGCGCTGTCGGTGCCGTCGCTGTTGGCGCTGCGTTTGCGCTTTGAGCAACTGCTGATCGAGGATGCGCGGCTGGAGGTGCGGCGTGATGCCCAGGGCCGGTGGGTTATCGCCGGGCTGGATGTGCAATCCACTGGCGCCGCGATGGACGCCAGCGCCGCGGCCGACTGGTTTTTTGAGCAGCATGAGCTGGTGATCCGGGGCGGCCTGCTGCGCTGGGTGGACGAGTTACGCGCCGCGCCGCCATTGCAGCTTGACGATGTACTGCTGGTGGTGCGCAACAGCGGCCGGCGCCATGAGTTGCGGCTGGATGCCACCCCACCGCCGTCCTGGGGCCAGCGCTTCACGCTGCGGGCGCATGCCCGCAGTCGGCTGCTGGCGCGGGCGGGTGATTGGCAGCGCTGGAAGGGCGCGCTGTATGCCGATCTGCCGCAGGTGGATGTCAACGGCCTGCGCCGCCATGTGGATCTGCCGGTGGATTTGCAACAAGGCCAGGCTGCGCTGCGCGCCTGGATCGATTGGGACCAGGGCCTGCCGGTGGCGCTGACCCTCGATGCCGCGCTGCGCGATGTGTCGGTGCGGCTGGCGCAGGATTTGCAGCCGCTGGGCTTTGCCGCGCTGGATGGGCGCTTTGTGGCGGAGCGCTCGGCCACCGGGGTGTCGCTGGTGGTGGACCACCTGGCCTTCACCACCACCGAAGGCCAGGTCTGGGCGCCCAGCCGGCTGTCCGCCCAGTGGCGCCAGGCCCAGGCCATGAGCCTGGCGGTCAGCCTGGAACACGGCGCCGCCAGCCGGCCGGTGACCGGGGGTGAGTTCAGCGCCGACCGGCTGGACCTGGCGGCGCTGGCCGACCTGGCCGAGCGGCTGCCGATTGGCGCCGGCATGCGCGACCTGCTGCACCAGCTCAACCCCGAAGGCACGGTGGCCGGTTTGCAAGCGCGCTGGGACGGCCCGCTGGACGCGCCGCGCACCTACAGCGCCAAGGCCAAGGTGCAGGGCCTGGCGATTGCCGCCGCACCATCGCCCGAGCCCGGTGGCATCGGCCGGCCGGGTTGGCGTGGCGCCAGCCTGGACTTGAGCGCCACCGAGACCGGCGGCCAGGCCGAGCTGGGCCTGGCCGATGGTGCGATCGAGCTGCCCGGCGTCTTTGAGCAGGCCACGGTGCCGCTGGCGCGTTTTGCGGCGCAGCTTCAATGGCGTTTTACGCCGCAGCGCGCCGGCACGCCCGGCAACGAGCTGGCCCCGCGCATTGACTTGAAAGTGCAAAACGCGCGTTTTGACAATGCCGATGCCCGGGGGGTGCTCAACGCCAGTTGGCGCAGCGGCGCCGGCAGCGGCTTTGGCAAA
The DNA here is from genome assembly GCA_031411635.1 of Betaproteobacteria bacterium. Taxonomy (GTDB): domain Bacteria; phylum Pseudomonadota; class Gammaproteobacteria; order Burkholderiales; family Burkholderiaceae_C; genus Pseudaquabacterium. Next base: position 8,554 of record JANOBL010000979.1, on the reverse strand, counting down.
GGTGGGCGCTTGCCGGGTGTGCTGGAACTGAGCGGCACGCTGACCGAGGGCCGCGCCATCCGCGTGGCGCGCTACCTGCCGCTGGGCATTGGTGAACACACCCGAAGCTGGGTGCAGCGCGCGGTGCAGGCCGGTGAGCTGCGCGATGTCAGCTTCCGGGTGCAGGGCGATTTGTGGGATTTTCCGTATGTCAACCGGCGGGATGGTGAGTTCCGCATCGCCGGCAAGGTGCAGGACGTGGTGCTGGCGCCAGTGCCGTCGGTGCCGGCGGGTGGGCGGGAGCCGGCTTGGGAGTCGCCCTGGCCGGCCTTTGCGGCGGTCAGCGGTGAGCTGGTGTTTGAGCGCAATGCGATGCAGTTCCAGCAGGCCAGTGGCCGGCTTTGGGGCTCGGCCTTGTCGGCCGTGCAGGGCAGCATCCGGGAGCTGTCTGACCACGCGCTGCTGGAGATCGAAGGCCAGTCGCATGGCCCGGCCAGCGATTTGCTGCGTTACCTGCACACCACCCCGCTGGGCGATTGGACCGGGCAGGTGACCAGCCAGGCCACGCTGGCCGGTGCAGTCGATCTGAACCTGGTACTGGCCATCCCGTTGGCCCGCCCAGCCGACAGCACGGCCAAGGCGGTGCTGCAGCTTGCCGGCAACGATCTGCGGTTGCGGCCCGATCTGCCGGCGTTTCCGGGCGCACGCGGCCGCATCGAGGCCAGCCAGAAAGGGTTTCAAGTGACGGCGCTGCGCACCCAGTTGGCCGGTGGTGATGCGCAGATCGACGGCGGCACGCAGGCCGATGGCAGTCAGCGTTTTGCCATCGTCGGCAGCGCCAGCGCGGAGGGCTTGCGCCGCACGCCGGAGCTGGGTACGGCCGTGCAGCGGCTGGCTCGGCATCTGCAAGGCCAGGCCGGCTACCGGGCTTTGGTGGGTGTGCAGGCCAGCCACACCGAATGGCAGGTGGCCAGCAACCTGCAAGGCATGGCCTTGAACCTGCCGGCCCCGCTGGGCAAACCGGCAGAAACGCCGCTGCAACTGCGGCTGGGCTGGATTGGCGCGATCGATCCGCTGGTGCTGGCCACACCGGCCGGCCAGGCCTTGGTGCTGCCGGCGGCCGACGCACGCCGCTCGCTGCAGCAGGACTGGCTGCGGGTGGAGCTGGGTGCGCTGCAAGCCAGCCTGGTGTTGGGTGGACAGGCCAACGCACCGAAGCTGGTGCGTGCTGCGCTGGCCTACAACCGGCCGCTGCCGGAGCCAGTGGCCGGTGGCATTGCGCTGCTGGACCTGCCCCGGCTGGATGTGGAGCCCTGGCGGGCGCTGGCCGATCCGGCGGCCTGGGGCATCGGATCCAGCCCGCCCGTCACGGCCGGAACCGAGATCGATGCCGCAGGCTGGCTGCCGCAGACCATCAAGCTGAAAACGCCCGAGTTGCTGGCGCTGGGCCGGCGGCTCAGCGATGTCACGCTGGACCTGCAACGCCTGACCACGCCCGGCAACGAAGGCTGGCGCGCCACCGGCCAGGCCGACCAGGCCGCCGGCACGGTGGAATACCTCGATCCCCGCCGGCCGGGTGGCGCGGGCCGGGTGCTGGCCCGCTTGTCGCGCTTGTCGCTGCCACCGGCCGAGGCCGAGACCGTGGCCGATTCGATGGCCGGCCTGCTGGACCGTGCACCGGCGGCGGTGCCGGCGCTGGACATCGAGATCGAGGACTTTGAGCTGCGCGGCCACAAGTTGGGCAAGCTGGTGGTGCAGGCGGTCAACAGCGCGCCGGGCACCGAGCCGGCGGCGGGTGGTGATGCCACGCCGCGCAGCGAGTGGCGGCTGAACCGGCTGCAGCTTGCCAATGACGACGCCAGGCTCAGCGCCACTGGCCGCTGGCAAGCGCTGCCCGGGCAGCAGCGCCGGCACATGGCGCTGGATTTCAAGCTCGACATCGACGACAGCGGTGCGCTGCTGCAGCGGCTGGGCATGGGCGGTGCGGTCAAGGGCGCCAAGGGGAAGATCGAGGGCAGCCTGGGCTGGGACGGCTCGCCGCTGGGTTTTGATGTGCCCAGTCTGGGTGGCCGGTTTGGCCTGGCGATCGAGCGTGGGCAGTTCTTGAAAGCCAATGCCGGCGCGGCCCGGCTGCTGGGTGTGCTGAGCCTGCAAGCCTTGCCACGCCGGCTGTTGCTGGATTTTCGCGATGTGTTCCAGGACGGTTTTGAGTTCGACACCGTGGTGGGCGATGTGCGGGTGCAGCGTGGTGTGGCCAGCACCGACAACCTGCGGCTGCGCGGCTTGCAGGCGGTGGTGCTGATGGCCGGCAGTGCCGACATCGCGCGCGAAACCCAGGACCTGCAAGTGGTGGCACTGCCCGAGCTGAACACCGCCAGCGCATCGCTGGCCTATGCCGCCGTCAACCCGGCCGTGGCGCTGGGCGCATTTTTGGGCCAATGGCTGCTGCGTGAGCCGTTGCGCCAGGCCAGTGCACGTGAGTTCCACATCAGCGGTAGCTGGGACAACCCCAAGGTGGAGCCCATCGAGCGCAAGCTGTTTGATCCGTTGCCGGCGGCGGCGGCCATCGAGCCGCCGGCCAGCCCGGTGTCCGCTGTGGCGGCGATGGCCGCGGCGGTGGCCACACCGGCCGCGTCCGCCGTGCCGCTGCCCTCCAACCGGCCTTGATTCCCCCCACCTCAGACCCCCCCACCATGCCCACACTGCTGAAGATTGCCGCGCTGCAAATGGTGTCCACGCCCGATGTGGACCGCAACCTGGCCACCGCCCAGCGGCTGATGGCCGAAGCCGCCGATGCCGGTGTGCGGCTGGTGGCGCTGCCCGAATATTTTTGCCTGCTGGGCCGCAGCGACCGCGACAAGCTGGCGATTGCCGAGGTGGCGGGCGACGGCGCCATCCAGGCCTGCCTGGCGGCCGCCGCGCAGCGCCTGGGCCTGTGGGTGATTGGCGGCACGTTGCCGCTGCGCACCGATGACCCACAGCGCGTGCGCAACAGCCTGCTGGTGTGGAATCCGCAAGGCCAGCAAGTGGCGCGCTACGACAAGATGCACTTGTTTGCGTTTGACAACGGCAGCGAGCGCTACGACGAAGGCCGGGTGCTGGAGGCCGGCAGCCAAGCGGTGGCGCTGGACATCGAAGGCTGGCGCGTGGGGCTGTCGATCTGCTACGACCTGCGCTTTCCAGAGCTTTACCGCAAGCTGATGCAGCCGCCCTGCGACTTGATCGTTGTGCCGTCGGCCTTTACCCACACCACCGGCGCGGCGCATTGGGAGTTGCTGCTGCGCGCCCGCGCGGTGGAAAACCAGTGTTACGTGCTGGCACCGGCCCAGGGTGGTTTGCATGAAAACGGCCGCCGCACCTGGGGCCACAGCCTGCTGGCCGATCCCTGGGGCGATGTGCTGGCCATCCAGCCCGAGGGCGAGGCCGTGGTGGCCGGAGTGCTGGATCGCGCGCGGCTGGCGGCGGTGCGGGCACAGTTGCCGGCGCTGTTGCATCGGCGAATCTGATCAAACGGGCGCTAAACCAACTCGGCCCGCCGTGGCAGATCGGCCCCACGCCGGCTGCAGGTGATGGCGGCTGCACGCATCGCAAAACCCAGTGCCTGGCGCAGCGATTGCGCGTCCAGCGCTGCAATCGCTGCCGGGCTGAGGCGATGATTCTCGGCCAGCCAGGTCAGCAATGCGGCCTGGAAGGTGTCGCCCGCGCCCACCGTGTCCACCACGGTCACCACCACCGGCGGCATTTCCACCGTGTCGCGGGCGGTGAAGCCTATGGCGCCGTCGCCGCCGCGGGTCACCACCACCAAAGGCGTGCCGCTGGCCAGGGCCACCGCAGCAAATTCTGCAATCGACCGGCCGGGGTACAGCAGGCCCAGGTCTTCATCGCTGACCTTCAGCACATGGGTGCGCGGCTGCATCCACTGCAAGGTGGCACGCCAGACATCCAGATCGGGCTCGACATTGCTGCGGATGTTGGGGTCGTAGCTGATCACGCTGCGGGCCTGCTCACGCTCTACCAGTGCACGTTGGGCGGCGGCCACCGGCTGCACCACCATCGCGTACGAGCCAAAGTGAAAGGCCTTGGCTTGCGCCGGAATCGCCGCCAGGTGCTCGGGGCGGAGCTGCCGGTCGGCCGCGCCATGGCCATAAAAAGCGTAGGACGGCACCCCTTGTGCATCCAGCCCCACCAGGCTGATCGTTGTGGGTGCATCCACCCGGGCCACCGCGTCGCTGGCGATGCCTTCGTCCGTCAGCGCCCGCATCAGCCGTTCGCCAGCAAAGCCGGTGCCGATGCCACCGCAAAAACCCACGGGTTGGCCCAAGCGGGCCAGGCCCATCGCCACGTTGAATGGTGAGCCACCGATGCGGCCGTCAAAGCCGATGCCGGTTGGGGTGTCGCCGGTGGCGAACACATCGAACAAGGCTTCGCCGCAAACAATGAACATGGGGCTCTCCTGGGATAGAGGTGTAATAAATCAATCAACGTGATTTATTTAAACACGCCTGGCATGCATCGGCTATCGGTTGAATCCCGAATACGCGGGTGTGATCCGCCAGCCCGCCTGCCGAACCAAGCGCGCCAGCGTGTACGCTGCTGGCCTGCAAAGTGTGCCCGCATCAACAGGAGAGCCCATGACGATCCATCACCTCAGCACCACGCCGATCGCCGGCATGAAGCCCGGCACCAGCGGCTTGCGCAAAAAGGTCACCGAGTTTCAGCAGCCCAACTACCTGGCCAATTTTGTGCAATCGGTGTTTGATGCGGTGCGGCCCGAGGCCGGTTTTGCCGGTTGCACACTGGTGGTGGGGGGTGATGGCCGCTACTTCAACCTGGCTGCGATCCAGCAGGTGATCCGCATTGCCGGCGGCAATGGGTTTGCGCGCTTGTTGGTGGGCCAGGACGGCATTTTGTCCACCCCGGCAGCGTCTTGCGTGATCCGCAAGCACAGCGCTTTTGGCGGGCTGATCCTGTCGGCCAGCCACAACGCCGGTGGGCCGGACGGCGACTTTGGCATCAAGTTCAATGGCGCCAACGGCGGGCCGGCACCCGAGCGCATCACCGATGCGATCTACGCGCAGACGCTGGCGATCTGCACGATCCACAGCCTGGACACACCCGACATCGACATCGGCCAGGTCGGTACGCACACGGCCGGCGAGATGGTGGTCGAGGTGTTTGATTCGGTGCTTGATTACGTCGCGCTGATGCGTGAGCTGTTTGATTTCGACGCACTGCGGCGCTGGTTTGCCGGGGGTGGCACGCTGGCGTTTGACGCGATGCATGCGGTGACCGGGCCCTATGCCCATGCGCTGTTTGAGCGTGAACTGGGCGCTGCGCTGGGCACGGTGCAAAACGGCCTGCCGCTGACCGATTTTGGTGGCCACCATCCCGACCCGAACCTGGTGCATGCGCATGCGCTGCTCGCGCTGATGATGTCGCCCGCTGCGCCTGATCTGGGCGCCGCATCGGATGGCGACGGCGACCGCAACCTGATCATCGGCCGGGGCCAGTTTGTGGCGCCGTCGGACTCGCTGGCGATGCTGGCGGCCAACGCCCATTTGGCGCCGGCCTACCGCAGCGGCATCGCCGGCATTGCCCGCTCGATGCCTACCAGCGGCGCGGCCGATGCGGTGGCCAAGGTGTTGGGCGTGCCCTGCTACGAAACCCCCACCGGCTGGAAGTATTTTGGCAACCTGCTGGACGCCGGCCGCATCACCTTGTGCGGCGAAGAAAGCGCCGGCACCGGATCCAACCATGTGCGCGAGAAAGACGGCATCTGGGCGGTGTTGCTGTGGCTCAGCATCCTGGCCGAACGGCGCCAAAGCGTGCAGCAGATTGCTTTGGAACATTGGGCCACCTACGGCCGGCATTACTACACCCGGCACGATTACGAGGAGGTTGACAGCGCTGCGGCCAACGGCCTGATGCAGGCGTTGGGTGAGCGTGTGGCCGGCCTGGCTGGCACCCAACTGGGTGGCCGCAAGGTGGCCGTGGCGGATGACTTCAGCTACACCGATCCGGTGGACGGCAGCGTGTCGCAGCGGCAAGGGCTACGCATCGTGTTCGACGATGGCTCGCGCATCGTCTACCGCTTGTCAGGCACCGGCACCGCAGGCGCCACCTTGCGGGTTTACATCGAGCGCTTCGAGCCCGACCGCAGCCGGCACGGCCTGGACACCCAGTTGGCGCTGACCGACTTGATTGCTTTGGCCGAGGAGACGGCGCAGATCCAGCCCCTTACCGGGCGTGCGGCGCCGGATGTGATCACCTGAGGTCGGTACGGGGTTTCACCAAACCGCTGCAATCAACATCGCTTCACGGGCAGTCGATTGACAGCCGCGGCCTGCGCAAGCTGGCGTTCGGCGTCCAACTGATTCATCTGCACATGGGTCAGGCGCCACGCACCCCGTGGATAGGGCGCGCGCGCCGAGAGCAGCATCGCATCGAGCTTTTTGCACCGCTGCCAGGCCCGCTGCGGGTCAGGCTCGATCTCGTTGCGGTCTTGGTTGCCGACGGTCTTCATTTGGCGGCGGTGGGCGACTTTGGCCAGTTTGCACCGCATCTTCTCATTCTCCCCAGGCCCGTCTGGATCGATTCATACCAACAAATTTCTTGACTCTCAGGGAAGTCCCTGGAGAGGGTCAGGCCGCAGATTGACGCGACTCCGAAGTGCAACCATAATGGTGCAACGGGACTTGGAGAAGACGATGCCAACGACGCTTACGCTGAAGAATATTCCTGACGAAGTGTATGTTCGACTCAAGGCGTCCGCCGAGAGCCATCGCCGCAGTCTGAACAGTGAAGCAATTGTTTGTCTTGAGTCCGTGCTTCTCCCCGGGCGTGCTACTGCCGAAGAAGTCATCGCCAGGGCCAGGGCGATTCGCGAGTCGCTGCCAAAGGGCAAGTTCACCGCCAAGGACATTGACACCTTCAAGCGCGAGGGTCGGCCGTGATCGTGGTTGACACCAACGTCATCGCCTACCTTTTTTTGCGCGGAGCGTTTGCGGCCAAGGCTGAAGAATGGCTGAGGGATGACCGCGAGTGGGTGGCCCCAAGGCTCTGGCGCAGCCAGTTCCGCAATCTTCTCGCCGGCTATCTGCGACGCAAGCAGTTGACGTTTGATGGCCTGCGTGAAATCCAACGGGAGGCGGAGGCGCTTCTCATCGGCAATGAGCATGAAGTGGATTCTCAGCGTGTCCTTGAATTGGTTCGTGACAGCGACTGCAGTGCCTATGACTGCGAGTTCGTCTCAGTTGCGATGCGCCTTGGCGTGAAACTGCTAACCGCAGACAAGAAAGTGTTGAAAGCGTTTCCCGAGCACACAGTTGCGTTTTCTGTGGACTAACGAGCCAAGCGGGCGACTACGGCAGGGCGCCAGGGGCTGCCACGGTTGACCCGCACCCGCACCCTGTCACCTTCGATACCCACGAGCCGCTCGTTGCCGATGGCCGTGCGGTGGGTGTGGCGGCGCAAGCAGACCGGGAACAACAAAGCGCTCGCCGCGCCTGGCGCGCCGCCAGGTGGATTGGCCCTGCTTCCAGATGTGCAGCACGACGGTGAATGCGCCGATGCCGCCCAGCCACTTCGGGGCCGCTGCGTCAGCGGTTTGGTCCAACACCGGCCCCACCCGCCAACACCTGCCATCTCCGGGTTTTCACTTAAATAACTCCGCTTGATTTATTTATCTACAACACCGATAGTTCAGTCACACACCGACCCCAGGTGTGGCCACTTCAACCCCCAGGCCGTCTGGCCGCTGAACCCACCCTCCCCGGAGACAACCCATGAACCGCAAAACCACCCTGGCCCTGGCCGCTGTTGCCACCCTGTTCTGCGCCGCCGGCGCCCACGCCGCTGGCGAGCCGGTGATCGGCCTGATCACCAAGACCGACACCAACCCGTTTTTCGTCAAGATGAAAGAGGGCGCCGAGGCCGCTGCCAAGGAAAAGGGTGCCAAGCTGATGAGCGCCGCCGGCAAGAAAGACGGCGACAACGCCGCGCAAGTGGCCGCCATCGAGAACATGGTGGCCAAGGGCGCCAAGACCATTCTGATCACGCCCAGCGATGCCAAGGCCATCATCCCGTCGATCAAGAAGGCGCAGGACAAGGGCGTGATGATCATCGCGCTGGACAGCCCCACCGACCCGGAATCGGCGGTGGACGCACTCTTTGCCACCAACAACTACAAGGCCGGTGAGCTGATCGGCCAGTACGCCAAGGCCTCCCTGGGCGGCAAGCCGGTGAAGATTGCCACGCTGGACTTGTTCCCGGGCCACCCGGTGGGTGCGCAGCGCCACAACGGCTTTTTGAAGGGCTATGGCCTGCAGGCCAACGATGCCAAGAGCAACGAGCTGAGCAAGCCGGCCGAGGTGGTGTGCATGGCCGACACCGACGGCAACCAGGCCAAGGGCCAGACCGCGATGGAAAACTGCCTGCAAAAGAACCCCGATATCAACCTGGTCTACACGATCAATGAGCCGGCCGCCGCCGGTGCCTACAACGCGCTGAAAAAGGCCGGCAAGGACAAGACCGTGATGATCGTGTCGGTGGACGGTGGCTGCGACGGCATCAAGGA
>JANOBL010000978.1:0-4576 GCA_031411635.1 Betaproteobacteria bacterium | reverse complement strand
CCGGCCGGCCCCGCAGGTGAGGCGGGTGCACCTGGTGAGCCTGGTCCGGCCGGCCCCGCAGGTGAGGCGGGTGCACCTGGTGAGCCTGGTCCGGCCGGCCCCGCAGGTGCTGATGGTGCTGCGGGTGCTGCGGGTGCTGATGGCGCTGCCGGTGCTGCCGGTGCTGCCGGCTTGCCTGGCCCGGCAGGTGACACTGGCCCCGCCGGCCCCCAAGGCGTTGCGGGCCCGGCGGGGCCACAAGGCCAGCCCGGCGTGTCGGCCACGCTGGACTTTCCGTTCGTCACCAAGGTCAACTGGCCGCACGGCCAGACATTGCAGGTCACCCAAGCAACCGCGCTGCTGGCCAACCTGCGCTTTGAGCTGAGCATTGATCTGGCGGCCGATGTGATCGAGCGCCAGCCTGCGGTGGTTCAGGTCTGGTTCGAGTCCAACAACACCGCCGCTGGCACCACCGGCAGCGTGCCCGCCACGCTGGCCATCTTGCACGGCAGCGCCAAGCTCGACCCACAAACCATCGCCTGGCGCCTGAGTGATGTGGCGTCATCGGTGACCAAGCTGCTGGCCCCGGGCGGGCGGTTGTTGCTGCGGCTGCACACAGGCGTGCTGCTGGACAAGGACAGGCGCGCCTTCTCGGCCGCGCTGGACGCGCTGGTGGGCGACAAGCAGCCGCATCTGCCGGGTGGCGTGTTTGAGGGCTGGGTGATGGTGCAGCCGGGGTGATGGCGCTTGTGGGGCCGATGCGTGGTTGATCATCGCTGCCACGTTGGCCGCCGCGCGCGGCTTCGCGCGGCTTACTTCTGATCGCTTTGTGCGTTGACGGCATCGGCCACTGCCGAGACGATCTCACGAACCTTCGCCTCCGAATAGCCGCGAAATACCTGCCGAATCTTGCCGTCGCGCGCAATGATGACGAGATGAGGGATTCCCGTGCCCTGGTAGGCAGTAAATGCATCCTTGTAAGGATCGTGGGCGATGGTGATCTTCCAGTCTGACAGTTCCCGCGTTGCCTGTCGAAACGCCGCCCGGTCTTCGATATTCACCGCCACGATCCGAATCCGGTCCGGCCCCAGCGCGCGCTGAAGTTTTTCCAGCAGCGGCAGTTCGGTTCTGCAGGGCTCACACCAGGATGCCCAGAATGTCACCGCCTGGACCTTGCCAACCTGGTCAGCAACGGCGACGGATTCACCGCTTCTCGTGCGCCCGAGCGACGGTGGTGCATCGTCCCCGGGTTGCAGTTGGGCATGCAAGGTCGTGGTGGTGAGCAGCAGCGCAATTGCGGCGGCTTGGGCACAATTTCGGTTTGGTTTCACAAAAATCTCCATCTTGCTGGGTAAGCTTATTGGACAATAAATTCAAATCGTTGAGCCGCCGCCGTGGGGGTGTTGGCCTGCATCAGGCGTCCGGCCGAATCATAGCCGTGATTCATGGCCGCATCGTTTGGTTTGTGAACAGATTGGACCTGGCCGCGCGCAACAGCGCCCTGGAGTACATCCCATGAAAACCGACCAATGCCTTGAATACAAGGCCAATGCTTTTTTTGCCAGTATCGGTAGCTATTTTTGGAATCACTGCCGAGCCAAAATATAAGCGTGTGGCCGGTGCGTCGGCACCTATTTTTATGGGCTCAACCATCAGCCAGGATCTTGTTTTACCGGCCTGGTCGGCCAGCAGTATTTGGTCTGCGCTTCGCCGCTCGACGGTCCAGACTGCAAAGTCATTTCTGAGCGCCTCGGCCAATTCAGCTATCGCACGATCAGAGGTTTGCCGGCGCGCCAGGTACTTGATCAAAAAGCGCTCCAGTTTGAACAATCGTGATGTGTAGAACGCCTCGATAAACTCCCGCAGCGATATTGTGGCTGGTACCTCGGTGGTGTAGCAATCGGTAAAGGCACCGGCTGCCCGATAGGCCATCAGCAGCGATGTGGCAGGAAGCTCGGCCAGTTGAACCGGCGCATCAGCGCCGCCAAACCGCGATGGTTTCACGGTTTTTATGTCTCAGGCAGCTTGGCGGGCATAACTGACCGTGAGCATCTCCCACTGGTGGCCATCGGGCTCGTTCCAGTAGACCAGGTTGCCGCCGTAGGCCGTGCTGATCTGCCTGTCCGCCGGCACACGGACGGCGCTTCGGTATTCAATGCCCGCCGCCTTGATGCGCCCGAGGATGGTCTCAAAGTCCTGCTGGCTGACCCGGAAGCAGAAGTGATAGACCGGAAAAGGCTCCGCCGTTTCGACAAAGTCCAGCGTGAGGCCAGTGTTGATGTAGACCGGCGAGAACGGGCCGGGCCCGGTTTCGGCCCAGGGCACACCCAGCAACTGGGCCAAGAGTTTGGCCGATGCCAGCTTGTGGTGGGATGGCACCAGTGTGTGATCCAGTTCGATGGTCATCGCGGTTTCTCCAGCGCTGGGTCGCCACCCAAGGCCTGCCCCAAAAAGTCAATGAACGTGCGCAGCTTGGGCGCCATGTACTGCCGGCTGGTATACACCGCAAACAAGGTATTGACTGGCCCCTGCGCGTCCCCTTGCAGCACCCGTGCCAGGCACCCGGCGGCCAAATCCTCAGCCACCAGCCACTCGGGCAAAAACGCCGCGCCCATGCCGGCGCGCACCATGTGGTGGGTCAATGTCGTGTCGTCCGACCAGATCACCGGATTCAAGTTGAAACGCCGCTGGCTGCGCGGCATCTTGGCGGCCAGCGCGTTGATGTCAACATAACTCGGCACGATGGCATCGAAGCTGGGTGGGTCGGCCAGCGCTGCCAGCGCCTGGCGCGCCAAGTACACAGGTGCGGCCATCAGATGAACTTTGCCTTGCTGGCCTTGTCGGCTTTTGTGCTGTGGGGCCGTGGCCGCAAGCCGCCGATCAGCCGGCGCGCTTGAGGCTGGGCAGGCAGCCGCCAGTCAAAGCCCCGCCGCCTGTTTGCAACGCTGGTACTCCAGGCGGTAGCTGGCCTGGTCGACATCGGTGATGCCCAGCGGTAACAGCCCGGCCTGCAGTCGCGATGCTGCGGCCTCCACATGCGCCGCGCCGCTGCCCTCGATCAACACCACCCAACGCGGAATGCGGGTGGTCTCGCTGCGGGCCTTTTTCTCGGCGGTCTCGATGCGGCTGATGGCATCGTCGGTGCAACACAGGTGCAGGCCCACGATGCCCAAGGCATCCACCAGCGGCGGCAGCAGTTGCTGGCGCAGCGCGGCGGCCACTGCGGTGGCAGCCGCATCGGCCACGTCAAAGCGCAAGGTCAGCATCGCGCCGCCCTGGCCCACACCCGCGCTGTACAACACCCGGCAGATGCCACGCGCCACGTTGCGGAACGAGGCCACCACCTCGCGGGTCCACGGTGTGGGCTGGTTCAGGCGGCCGAGGTAGTCTGCCCCGCCCAGCACTTCGGGGCTGTCGGCTTCGTAGAGGTTGAAGTACTCGGGCGCGCCGCTGGTGGCGACGTAGCGCCGGCCACGCCGGAAGCCCGGGATGCCCAGCCGCTCGGGCATGTGCTCACGCTGGTGCCACTCGTGAAAAACGTCTTTGGCCTCGGGCAGCAAATCGTGCCAGATCGCCACCACGCCGGTTCCGGCCAGGCTCATCGGGTACTCCTTTCGATCAGGTCAGGTCAGGCCAGCGGCCTTCGCGCCAGGCGGCGCCCATCGCGTCGTTGTAGGCCACGGTGCGCTGGGTCTGGCTGCCCAGCACGCTGCTGCCCACCGTCATCACATCGCCGGCTTTCAAGAACAGCGGCGGCTTGTGGCCCAGGCCCACGCCGGGCGGCGTGCCGGTGGGGATCACATCGCCGGGCTGCAGCGCCATGAAACGGCTGAGGTAAGACACCACCTTGGCCACGCCAAAGATCTGGGTGCGGGTGTTGCCGGTCTGGCGGCGCTGGCCGTTGACATCCAGCCACAGGTCGATGGCCTGCGGATCGGGCACTTCGTCGGCGGTCAGCAGCCAGGGGCCGATCGGCGCATAACCCAGGTAGCTCTTGCCCTTGGTCCACTGGCCTTCCATCTCGATCTGCCAGGCACGCTCGGACACGTCGTTGCACAAACAGTACCCGGCAACAAAGTCCAGCGCCTCGCTTTCGCTGACATGCCAGGCCGGGCGGCCGATCACGATCGCCAGCTCCACCTCCCAATCGACCTTGACCGAGCCGGGCGCGATGATCACCGCATCGTTGGGGCCGGCCAATGCACTGGTGTGCTTGTTGAAGACGATGGGCTGGCCGGGGATGGCGGCGCCGGACTCGGCCGCGTGGTCGGCGTAGTTCAAACCGATGCAGACGAAGTTGGGCACCTGGCCCACACAGGCACCCAGGCGCACACCGGCGGGCGCGGCCGGCAGCGTGGCCGGATCGATCTGGCGCAGCCGCGCCAGTGAGGTGGGGCTGAGCGTGGCGCCGGTGATGTCGTCCACCACCGATGACAGGTCACGCAGCGTGCCTTGGGCATCAAGCAGGCCGGGTTTCTCGGTCCCTCGGGGGCCAAATCTGACGAGTCGCATGGGGGCTCCTTTTCAAGTGAAGCAGTTGGGGGCTGCAGTGTGCGACACCGGCGGTGGCAGCGCGGGGATTTCAACCGTGCCCAGG
>JANOBL010000977.1:0-2073 GCA_031411635.1 Betaproteobacteria bacterium | reverse complement strand
CCTGCTGATCGTCGGCGCCGGCTTTGGTGGCCTGTACATGTTGCACCGGGCGCGGCAGCTTGGGCTGCGCGCGCTGGCAATCGACCGCGCCGGCGATGTCGGTGGCGTCTGGTACTGGAACCGCTACCCGGGCGCCCGCTGCGACGTGGAAAGCATGCAGTACTCGTACGCCTTCGACGAGGACCTGCAGCAGAGCTGGACCTGGGGCGAGCGCTTTGCGGCGCAGCCCGAAATCCTGGCCTACGCCGCGCACGTGGCACAGCGCTTCGACCTGCGCCGCAGCATCCGCTTCGGCACCGCCGTCACCGCATCGCACTACGACGACGGCGCGGCGTTGTGGCGGCTGCACACCGACCGGGGCGAGACCTTGCGCGGGCGTTTCTGCGTGATGTCCACCGGTTGCCTGTCGGCGACGCGACGGCCCGAGATCCCGGGGCTGGACAGCTTTGCCGGTGGCACTTTCCACACCGGCGACTGGCCGCATGCCGGCGTCGATTTCAGTGGCCAGCGGGTGGGTGTCATCGGCACCGGCTCATCGGGCATCCAGGTGATTCCGATGCTGGCGGCGCAGGCGGCACGGCTGGTGGTGTTCCAGCGCACACCCCACTTCAGCATGCCGGCACGCAACGCGGCCATGGACCCCGCCTACGAACGCTCGTGGAAAGACCACTACCCGGCGCTGCGCGAGCGCGCATGCACCGACACCACCTTGGGCACGGTCTACGACAAGCCCGCGCACAAGGCCACCGAGCTTGACGATGCCGCGCGTCAGGCCGAATACGCCACCTACAACCGCGACAACGTGCGCCTGGTCGACCTGCGCAAAACGCCGATCGAACGGTTCACCGCCAGCGGCGTGTCAACCCAAGCCGAGCACCACGCGCTGGACGCCATCGTCTTTGCCACCGGCTACGACGCGATGACCGGTGCGCTGTCGTGCATCGACATCCGTGGCCGTGGTGGCCGCCGCCTGGCCGAGGCCTGGTTGGCCGGGCCGGTGAGCTACCTCGGTCTGATGGTCGCCGGGTTCCCGAACCTGTTCACCCTCACCGGGCCGGGTAGCCCGTCGGTGCTGTCGAACATGGTCTTCGCGATCGAGCAGCATGTCGATTGGATCGCCGGCTGCCTGGTCTGGCTGGACCAGCGGGCACTGGCGACGATCGAGGCCGACCCGCAGGCGCAGCAGGACTGGGTTGCGCATGTCAACACGGTGGCCGATGGCACGCTGTTCCCGCAGGCCAACTCCTGGTACGTGGCTGCCAACGTGCCGGGCAAGGCGCGGGTCTTCATGCCCTACGCCGGCGGCGTGGTGCCTTACCGCCAGAAGTGCGACGAGGTGGCGGCCGCCGGTTACGCCGGTTTCAGCGTAGCCGCCGCGCCTGCCGCCCAGCCCCACGCGGCCTGATCAGGAGATCCCATGTCACTGCACCCGACCCTGCTGGCCATGCTCGAGAAGGCGGCCGCGCTGCCGCCCATGCACACGCTGCCCATCGCCAGCATCCGCGCCACCGACGACACCCGCTACAAGCTGGGTGTGCCGCCCGACGACGTGGCCTCGGTCGAAGACCGCCGCATTCCGGGCCCGCGTGGCGAGATCGCTGTCCGCATCTACCGTCCTCACACCGACACCCACACCGCCGCCAACCCCGCCGCCGCCCACGCCGTCACGGTGTTCTTCCACGGCGGCGGTTTTGTCGTCTGCAACATCGAGTCGCACGACGGCATCTGCCGCCAGATCTGCCGCCGCAGCGGCACGGTGGTGGTCAGCGTGGCTTACGGCCTGGCACCCGAGAACAAGTTTCCTGCCGGCCCCGACGACTGCCTGGCCGCGACGCGCTGGGTGGCGGCGCATGCCAGCGAGTTTGGCGGCGACCCGGCGCGGCTGGCCGTGGCCGGCGACAGTGCCGGCGGCAACATGGCCGCCGTGACGGCGCTGCGTGCACGCGACGAAGGCGGCCCGGCGCTGCGCGGGCAACTGCTGCTCTACCCGGTGACCGACCACTACAGCGTACAGCGCCCCTCATACGCGGAACGCGCGGTCGGCTTCGGCCTGGGCCGCGAGGCGATGGTCTG
>JANOBL010000976.1:0-8596 GCA_031411635.1 Betaproteobacteria bacterium | reverse complement strand
GCGCCACCTGCGCGGGCCCGGCCACCTGGCCCTCAAAGCCGGCGCCGCCGGCGTGGTGTTGGCCGCGCTGCTGCTGTTGCTGCTGCCGGTGCCTGACCGTGTCACCGCCAACACCGTGATCGAGGGCCGGCTGCGCCAGGTCGTCACCGCGCCGTTTGATGGCTTCATCGGCCAGGTGCTGGTGCGCCCGGGCCAGCGCGTGGTGCGCGGCCAACTGCTGGCCAGGCTGGACGACCGCGATCTGAAGCTGGAACAGGCCCGCTACCGCAGCGAGCGTGAGCAGGCCGCCGGCCGCCTGCGCCAGGCGATGGCCGAGCGCGAAGCGGCGGCGATGGCACTGGCCCTGGCCGAGGTGCAGCAGGCCGAGGCCCAGTTGGCACTGGTCGAGGCCAAACTGGTGCGCACCGGCCTGACCGCCAGCCTGGACGGGCTGGTGGTCAGCGGCGATTGGGTGCAGCAGATAGGTGGTCCGGTGGAGATCGGCAAGGAGATGTTCGAGATTGCCGCCGGCGACGGCTACCGCGTGGTGCTGCATGTGCCCGACCGCGACATCGCCCAGGTGCAGGTGGGCCAGACCGGCGCGCTGCGGCTGACCGGACGGCCGCAAGAGGTGCATGCGTTTCGCATCAGCAACCTCACCGCCACCGCCAGCGTGCAAGACAGCGTCAATGGATTCCGGGTCGAGGCCGATTGGCTGGGCAATGCGCCAGCGCTGAGCCCCGGCATGCAAGGCATCGGCAAGATCGAGGTCGGCAGTGCCAACTTGCTGACGGTCTGGACCCGCAGCTCGATCGACTGGCTGCGGCTCAAGCTGTGGTCGTGGTGGTGGTGAAACGATGCCGTCGATCTGGTCCGAGCACTGGCATGCGGTGCGCCTGTTGCGGCCCCGGCTGCGCGATGGTGTGCAAGCGCTGCACCGGCAGTTGCGCGGCCGCACCTGGGTTTTGCTGCTGGACCCGGTGACGCAGCGCTTTCACCGCATGTCGCCACAGGTCTGGGGTGTGCTGCAGTTGCTGGACGGCCAGCGCACGCTGGACCAGGTTTGGGCCGCTGCCTGCGCCGTGCCGGCCCGGCCCAGCGCGGCGCCCCGCCAAGCCGTGCAGGCCACGATCTCGCAGAACGATCTGCTGCAACTGATGGCCAGCCTGCATGCCAATGACTTGCTGCAAAGCCAGGTCTCGCCCGATGCCGGCGAGGTGTTCGAGCGCTTCCAGAAGCAATCGCGCCAGCGCATCAAACAAAGTTGGCTCAACCCGCTGAACATCCGGCTGCCGCTGCTGCACCCCGATGCCTGGTTCCAGCGCCACGCCGCGCTGGCGCGCCGCATCGTGTCCTGGCCGGTGCTGGCCTTGTGGCTGGCCCTGGTGCTGCCGGCCGCCGCACTGGCCTGGCAGCACTGGCACGCGCTGACCGACAACCTGTCCGACCGCGTGCTGGCGGCCAGCAACCTGGCCTTGCTGTGGCTGGTGTATCCGCTGGTCAAGGCGGTGCACGAGTGGGCGCATGGCATTGCGGTCAAGGCCTTTGGCGGCACGGTGCGCGAGATCGGGCTGATGTTCATGGTGTTCACGCCGGTGCCGTATGTCGATGCCACCTCGTCTTACCGCTTTCCGTCCAAATGGCAGCGCGCGCTGGTGGCGGCGGCCGGCATCATGGCCGAGCTGGTGCTGGGCGCGATTGCCGTTTACGCCTGGCTGCTGGCCGAGCCCGGCCTGGTGACGGCCGTGGCCTTCAATGTGATCCTGATTGCCGGCGTCTCCACCGTGCTGATCAACGGCAACCCGCTGATGCGCTACGACGGTTACTTCATCGTCTGCGATCTGCTGGAAGTGCCCAACCTGGGCCAGCGCGCCAGCCAGTACTGCACCTATTTGCTGGACCGCTATGGCTTTGGTGCATGCGATGCCCAGCCGCCGCTGCAGGCGCGGGGCGAGCGCGTCTTGCTGCTGGTGTATGGCCTGGTCTCGCCGGTCTACCGCTGGATCATCACCTTTGGGCTGATCTGGTTTGTCGCCACCGAGTATTTGTTTGTCGGCGCGCTGATGGCGTTGATGGCGCTGTGGTCGGCGCTGGTGCTGCCGCTGTGGAAGGCCTGGCGCCACTTGACCCATGGCGCCTCGCTGGCACGGCGGCGCGAGCCGGCGCTGCGCCGCAGCCTGCTGGTGCTGGTGCTGGCGCTGGGCTTTGTCGGCCTGGTGCCGCTGCCGTTCAACTCGGTGCACCAGGCGGTGGTGTGGGTGCCGGACGAGGCGATCGTGCGTGCCGAAGCCAATGGCCAGGTGCAAACCGCGCTGGTGGCCTCTGGCGCAGCGGTGGCAGTGGGCCAAACGCTGCTGGTGCTGGACAACCCGGCCTTGCGCGCCGAGGTGGGCGTGGCCGCAGCAAGCCTGGCGCAGGTGCAGGCGCAGTTGCGCCAGGCCGAGGTGCAAGCGCCCGCCAGGGCCCAGGCCTTGCGCGGTGAGCTGGCATCGCGCCTGGCCAAGCTGGCCGATGTGCAAGCCCGGGTGGCTGGCCTGGAGGTGCACGCCGCCCGCGCCGGGCACTGGGTGCCCAAGGCGCCCACCGAGCTGGCCGGGCGCTATGTCAAACGTGGTGAGGTGCTGGGTTACCTGGTGGCCGGCAGCTCGCAAGTGCTGCGCACGGCGGTGTCGCAGGAGGACATGGACTTGATCCACGCCGGCCTGCAATCGGTGCAGGTGCGCCTGGCGCAGGCGGTGCGCACGCCGTTGCCTGCGCAGTTGCAGCGCCAGGTGCCGGGGGGCGAATTTGAGCTGGTCTCGGCGGCGCTGGGCACCGCCGGTGGTGGCGAGATCGCCGTCGACCCGGCCAAACCAGGCGGTACACACACGCTGAAGCGGGTGTTTGATGTCGAGGTCAAGACCAACCAGGCTTTGCCCGCCGCCGTGTTTGGCGACCGCGCCTATGTGCGCTTCGAGCTGGGCAGTGCGCCGCTGGGCTGGCAATGGTTTCTGCGGCTGCGGCAACTCTTCTTGGCGCGGCTCAATGTCTGATCCCACGCTGGCCCGCAACGCTGCTGGTGCCTGGTTTCGGCGTGCCGACACCCAGCGCGACGAGCGTGCCGCCGAAGCCCCGCGCCCGGTGGAAGATTTTTTGCGCAATCTGGTGGGCTGGCTGCCACCGGTGCACGAGCCGGCGGCCAGCATCCAGCGCCTGGCGCAGGCGGTGCATGCGGTGGCCCGGGTGTTGCAAAACCGGCCTGATGCCGAGGTGGCGGCGCGGTTTGGCGACGAGATCAAGGCGCTGCGCCTTGGCAAGACCGTGGCCAGGGATTTCAAGCACCTGCCCGCCGTGCTGGCCTGTGTGGCCGAGGCCTGCCGGCGCCGCCTGGGCCTGTGGCCGCACCCGGTGCAATTGGCCGGCGCACGCGCCTTGCTGGCGGGCCAACTGGCCGAGATGCCCACCGGCGAAGGCAAGACGCTGGTGGCCGCGATCGCCGCCACCGCGATGGCCGGCTCGGGTGCATCGGTGCATGTGATCAGCACCAACGATTACCTGGCCCGGCGCGACAACGCCGAGATGTCGCCCGTCTTCCAGTTTTTTGGCCTCAGCGGCGGCTGCGTGCAAGGTGGCATGCCCGACTTGGAGCGCCGCGCTGCGTACGCCCACCCAGTGTGTTATGCCAGCGGCAAGGAGCTGGTGTTTGATTACCTGAAAGACCGCCTGGCCGGCCACGGTGTGCTGCCGGCCCGGGTGGCGCAGTTGCAGCAGTTTGTTGCACCCGGCCCGGTGCAGCGCAGCTTGCCGCTGATCCCCGCGCTGCATTTTGCAATCGTCGACGAGGCCGACAGCGTGCTGATCGACGAGGCCCGCACGCCGATGATCTTGTCGCGCCAGGCGGCGCCGGTGTTCGAGCCCACGCTGCTGGACTGGGCCATCGCCTCGGCGCGCGGCATGGTGGCCGGGCAGCAGTTTCGCATCGGCAACGCGCGCGATGTCGAGCTGCTGCCCGGCGCGCTGCAGCAAGCGCTGCCGCTGCCGGCCGGCGTGGCGGCCGCCTGGCACACCGCAAGCTGGCGCGAGCACCTGCTGGCCCAGGCACTGACCGCGCTGCACCTGTTCCACCGCGACCAGCACTACATCCTGGCCGATGGCAAGGTGCAGATCGTTGATGAATCCACCGGCCGCGTGATGCCCGATCGCTCGTGGGAGCAAGGCCTGCACCAACTGATCGAAACCAAGGAGCAAGTGGGCCTGAGCCACGGCCGCGAAACCTTGGCGCGCATGACCTACCAGCGGTTTTTTCGCCGCTACTACCTGGTGTCCGGCCTCACCGGCACGGCGGCCGAGGCCTCGCGTGAGCTGTGGTCGGTTTACCGGCTGCGGGTGCGCCGTATGCCGCCCAACCGGCCGCTGCAGCGCCAGCGGCTGGCCGATCGCTGCCTGCCCAGCACGGCGGCCAAGTGGCAAGCGGTGGCCGATGCGGCAAAAGCGGCGGCGCAGCGTGGCCAGCCGGTGCTGGTGGGCACCCGCAGCGTGCAGGCCAGCGAGCAGATCGCCGCCGAGCTGAGCCGCTGCGGACTACCGCATGTGGTGCTGAATGCGCGCCAGGATGCCGAGGAAGCCGGCATCGTGGCCCAGGCTGGCCTGGCGGGCCGCATCACGGTGGCCACCAACATGGCCGGCCGCGGCACCGACATCAAGCCCGACGCACAAGCCCAGGCGGCCGGTGGGCTGCATGTGATCCTGACCGAGTTTCACGAGTCGCCCCGGGTCGACCGCCAGCTTTTTGGCCGCAGTGCCCGCCAGGGTGAACCCGGCACGGCGCAGGCCATCGTCAGCGCCCAAGACCCGTTGTTTGAGCACCAGCCCCGGCTGCTGCGCCAGCTTGCGCTGCGCAGTGCCACGCTGCTGCATTGGCTGGTGCGGCGGGCCCAGGCCCAGGCCGAGCGCCGGGCCTACCGCATGCGTTTGCAAACCTTGCGGCAAGACCGCGAGCTTCATCGATTGATCGGCTTTGCAGGGCGGGTGACATGATCAAAAAACGAATGCTGCTGGGGCTGTTGTGCGGCCTGGCCGGCACGGCCATGGCCGCCGCGCCACCCGAGTTTGATTGCCTGATCGAGCCGGCCCAGGTGGTGGAACTGCGCAGTCCGGTGGTGGGCCTGCTGCAGCAGGTGCATGCACGGCGTGGCCAAAGCATCCAGAAAGGCCAGTTGCTGGTGACCATCGAATCCAGCGTCGAGCAAAGCGCGGCGGCCACCGCACGCTTTCGCGCCGGTGCCGAAGGCGCGCTGCAGCAGGCGCGGCAAAAGGTGGCCGCCACGCGCGAGAAGGCACGCCGCATGGCCGAGCTTTACCTGGAGGAGTTTGTCTCGGCCCAGGCGCGTGACGATGCCGCCACCGAAGCCAAGCAGGCCGAGGCCGAGCTCAAGACCACCGAAGAAAATACCGAGCTGGCGCGGCTGGAGCACCGGCAATCGCTGGACCAGCTCAACCGCCGTGTGCTGCGCAGCCCGTTCAACGGCGTGGTGGTGGACCAGTACCTCTACCCCGGCGCGCTGGTGGATGGTGGCGACAGCAAAAAGCCGATCCTGAAGATCGCCGAAACCCAGCCGCTGGCGGTGCAGGCGATCCTGCCGTTCCGTTATTTTCCGCAGGTCAAAGTGGGTGCTGCGGCCGTGGTGCTGCCCGAAAAGCCGTTCACCGGCGAGCTGGCGGTGCGCATCAGCACGGTAGACCGGGTGGTCGATTCGGCCGCCGGCACCTTTGGCGTGGTGCTGCTGCTGCCCAATGCCAACCAAGAGCTGCCGGGCGGGATCCGCTGCAAGCTGAGGATTCCCGGTCTGCAGTGAGCGCTGGGCCTGGTGCCGGAAGGGGGGTTTGGCGCTAGCGCCCGCCTACGACATGCTGCCGACGCTGCTTTGAATGCCTTGCAACTGCAGCGGCTGCTGGAGCGGGTGTGAACTCGCTGTTGACGATGTACGGTAAATAAACGTACATTTTCAAGATTGGAGACCCACCATGCTGCTGCCCACCGAGCCCGCCCGCACATCCCGCGTCGAAGCGCGCATCGCCCCCGATGCCTTGGCGGTGGTGCGCCGCGCGGCTGAAATCCAGGGCCGCAGCGTCAGCGACTTTCTGGTGGCGGCGGCGCTGAAGGATGCGCACAAGACGATTGAAGAAGCGCAGATCATCCGGCTGTCGGTGCAAGACCAGCAGCGCTTTGCCGAAGCCCTGCTGAATCCACCCCCGTTGGCACCGGCGATGAAACGCGCGCTGGCGGCCCACCAACGACTGATTCTTGATCCCAAGTGACCTGCCGGTTTCGGCTGGAAGCCCTGGCCGCAGCGCACGACCGGAAAGGCTTTGCCTGCGGCGTTGACGCGCTGGACGGCTATTTGCGAACCCAGGCCACGCAAGACGTGCGGCGCCGGGCCAGCGCCTGTTACGTGGCGGTGGAAGACGGCAGCGGCAAGGTCGCCGCTTTTTACACACTGGCCGCCGGCAGCGTGCCGCTGACCGAGTTGCCCGAGCCGTTGGCGCGCCGGCTGCCGCGCTACCCGTCGGTGCCGGTTGCCAGGGTGGGCCGCCTGGCGGTCGACTTGTCCTTCCAGGGCCACAAGCTGGGTGCAGCACTGCTGGCCGATGCGGCCTTGCGCGCGCTGCGATCAGAACTGGCGGTGTTTGCGCTGCTGGTGGACGCCAAGGACGAGGCTGCCGAGGCCTTTTACCAACACCATGGTTTTGAGGCCTGCGCCACGGTGCCTCGGCAATTGTTTCTGGCATTGAGCAGTTTCAAGCAGGCCGGCTGACCAAGCGGCCTGCCACTCACCGCCCAGGCCGCGCCCCCACCACCGGAAACAAACGCTCAAACCGGTCGATCATCGCCATCAGTTGCAGCAGCGCCCCCGGCGGGCCGGCCACCTGGATGCGCCCGGCGGCAAACGCCTCCGGAAAGCTCAACGTCAGCATCGATATCTCATCCAGCGTGGCGCGCGTCAGCGTCAGCGTGGCATCGGCGGCCGCATCCACTTCACCCAGCCGGTGCGTCAGCGCACTGTTCTCCAGGTTCAGCAGCACCTGTTCGCCGGTGTCGCTGAAAAACCAGTTGACCCTTAGCCGCACACCCTCGGCCTTGGCGCCGTCCAGCCGCATCGCCAGGTAATCAAACCACATGCCCAGCGGCAAGGACCGTACCAGGTCCGGGCTGCCCACCGCCATGCGTGGCAGCTTGGGCACACCGTGGCGCAGCTCCAGCGCGCCTTGCAGATAGGCATTGCGCCAGGTGGCCGATTCGGCCTGGTAGCCCAGTTGCTCCAGCGCATCGGCGCCCAGGCCACAGGCATCGGCTATGTGAGCGCCGGCTTCGCCTTCGGCCCAGGCGAGCTGGGCACACACCTGGGCCACCCAGCGGTACTCACCGGCTTCGAAATCGGCCCTGGCACGCGCCAGCACGGCGCTGGCACCGCCCATGTAGGCGATGGTCTTGCGCGCCGATTCGGCTGGCGGCAGTGGGTCCAGGTGCGCCGGGTTGCCGTCGTACGCGCCCAGGTAGCGCTGCACCACCGCCTTGACGTTGTGTTTGACGGTGCCGTAAAAACCATGCGCCGACCAGTCCTGTTGCAGGCTGTGGGGCAGCGCCAAATCCTCGGCAATCTCGGCCGCCAGCTCGCCGTGGTTCATGCGGCGCAGCGTCTGGTCGTGCACAAACTTGTACAGATCACGCTGCCGGCGCAAAAAGCCGTCAATCGCCACTGCGCCCCACACCGGCCAGTGGTGCTGGGCGATCAGGATGTCGGCGCTGGCGCCGTAGCGCTGCAGCGCGCCGTCCAGGTAGCGGCTCCAGGCCAGCGCATCGCGCACCTGGGCACCGCGCAGCGGCAGCAGGTTGTGGAAATTGTGGCTGCTGATCTCGGTCATGTTCAGCACCCGCAGCCCGGGGTGCACGATGATCATTTCCGACGGCGCCTCGGCGCCCGGCGTCAGCTCGAAGATGCATTCGACGCCGTCGATGACATGGTGCTCCACCGTCTGCTCGATCACCCGCGTGGGCGGGATCAAGGTGACGGTGCCGGTGGACGTGGTCTTGCCCAGCCCGGCGTCCACCTGGCCACGCACACCCTTGGGCAGCAGCGGGCCAAACTGGTAAAGCGCGCGGCGCGACATCGCATTGCCGGCCATCAGGTTCTCGGCCACCGCTTCTTCCATGAAGCCCTTGGGCGCAATCACCTGCACCCGGCCGGCTTTGACATCGGCTTCGTCAATCACGCCGCGCACACCGCCAAAGTGGTCGGCATGGCTGTGTGAATAAATCATCGCGACGACAGGCTTGCGCGGCCGATGCTCAAAGTACAGCGCTATCGCCGCCTGCGCCACCTCGGTGGAGATCAGCGGGTCGATCACGATCAGGCCGGTGTCGCCCTCGATGATCGTCATGTTGGCGATGTCCAGGCCACGCACCTGGTACATGCGCTCGGTCACCTTGAACAGGCCGGTGATCATGTTCACCCGCGCATGGCGCCACAGCGCCGGGTGCACCGAGTCGGGGGCTTGCTCCTCGGCCAGAAAGCCGTAGGCCGCCAGGCTCCAGACCGGGCCGCCGCTCTTGCGCGTGATCGGCGCGACCGGGATGTCG
>JANOBL010000975.1:0-2796 GCA_031411635.1 Betaproteobacteria bacterium | reverse complement strand
CTGCTGGGTGAAGAAAATCGCGGCTGGACCATCGCCAAATACCTGCTGCTGCACGAGCGGGGTGGAAGCTGGTCGCCGATGCTGCGGGCACGCTGGGCGCGGCTGCAACGTGGGCTGCCGGCGGCCTTTGCCGGCCGGCCGGCCGACGATGACGAGCGGCGCGACATTGCGAACCGCCTGGCCGATGCCGGCTGCCGCATCGATGCCTTGCAGGCGCTGGAGCAGCAGGTGCTGGCCGCGCGCATTGCGGGGCAGGAATCGCCGATCGCGCCGTCGGTGGGCAAGCTGCTGGGCACCGAGCTGAAGCAACTGTTGACCGAGATCGGCGTGGCCATGGCCGGCCCCTGCCTGGCGGCGCGGCTGCCACTGGCCGACTGTGCGGCGCATGCATTGGCGCTGCCCGAAGACCCGATTTTTGCGATGGGCGCCTACTTGAACGACCGGGCAGCCTCGATCTACGCCGGTACCAACGAGGTGCAGCGCAACATCATTGCCCAGCACCTGCTGGCGAACTGAGGATCAACCGATGGCCGCCACGCTGGCACCGCTGCTGATACTGGACGACACCCAGGCCTTGATGGTTGACAGCCTGCGGCGCTGGCTGGTGCAGGTGGCGCCGTTTGAACGCCGTGCCGCGCTGCTGGCCACGCCGGCCGCGATCATGCCGCTGTGGCAGGGCCTGGGCACCGAGTTGGGCCTGCTGGGCGCCGCGCTGCCAACCAGCGTGGGCGGGCAGGGCGGTGGCCTGGCCGACCAGGCGCTGATCCTGCAGGCGCTGGGTGAGGCGCTGCTGCCCGAGCCCTACCTGGCCTGCGCGGTGGTGGGCGCCGGCCTGCTGCAAGGCCTGCCGGGCGAGACACCCCACACGCTGCTGGCCGGCCTGGTGGACGGCGCAGTGCGCCCGGTGCTGGCCGCGCTGGAGCCCGCTGGCCGGTTTGACCTGGCCCAGGTGCAGGCCACGTTGCGGGTGCAAGACGGCATCACCCGGCTGAGCGGCCGCAAGGCCCTGGTGCGCGCCGCGCCGCAGGCCACGCACTGGCTGGTCAGCGCCCGCGATGGCCACGGCCTGCTGCGTCTGGCGCTGGTGATGCCCGACGCCGCCGGCGTGCAGCGGCGCGACATCCGGCTGGCCGATGGTGGCTGGGCGGCCGAGCAGGGCTTTGACCAAACGCCCGTCACCACGCTGCTGGGCGAGCCCGGCGTTGATGGGTTGCCGCTGCTGCAGCAGGTGGATGACCAAGCCTTGCTGCTGACCGGCGCCGAGGCCATCGGCGTGATGCAGCGGCTGATGCGCGAGACGCTGGACCATGTGCGCAACCGCAAGCAGTTTGGTGTGCCGCTGGCCAGTTTTCAGGTCATCGCCCATCGGCTGGCCGACATGCACCTGGCGCTGCTGCAGGCCAATGCGCTGGTGGGCGCCACGCTGCGCAAGCTCAGCCAGCCTGGGCTGCAAAACCATGCCTCAGCCCAAGCGGCAGCCCAGCGCCAGCAAGCCGTGGCCTCGGCCCAAGTGGCCGTGTGCCGGGCCTGCCGCAGCGTGGGCCAGGGGGCGGTGCAACTGCATGGCGGCATGGGCATGACCGACGAGCTGAGCGTGGGCCACGGCTTCAAGCGGCTGACCTTGATCGAAACCCAGGGCGGCGGCCTGGATGCACAGCTTCGGCGGGTGATGTCTGCCCAAACCGCGCTGACCGCTTGACCGACGACTTTTCCATCCACAACGGAGCGCCACCATGGCCTTGAACTTCACCCGAAGCTGGACCGACGAAGACCTGGATCGCTGGCGCGACACCTGTGTGCGCTTTGTCGAAGACGAACTGGTGCCCGACGACGAGGCCGCCCGCGCGCGTGGCAACGTGGGCCTGGGCGTGTGGCGCAAGGCCGGCGAGCTGGGCCTGCTGTGCACCGACATCCCCGAGCAATACGGCGGCGGTGGTGGCGATTTCCGCCACGAGGCGGTGTTGTACGAGGAGTGCGCCCGCCGGGGCCTGAGCGGTTGGGCCAACTCGGTGCATTCCATCGTGGCGCATTACTTTTTGAACCACGGCACCGATGCCCAGAAGCAGCACTACCTGCCGCGGCTGGCGCGCGGTGAGCTGGTGGGCGCAATCGCGATGACCGAGCCCGGCGCCGGCAGCGACCTGCAAGGCATCCGCACCCGGGCCGAAAAGTGCAGCGACGGCTACCGCATCAACGGCAGCAAGACCTTCATCACCAACGGCTTGCTGGCCGGCGTGGTGCTGGTGGTGTGCAAAACCGACACCACGCAAGGCGCGCGTGGCACCTCGATCCTGATCGTCGAGACCGAGGCTTGCCCAGGCTTCCGCGTCGGCCGGGTGCTGGACAAGCTGGGCATGAAATCGCAAGACACCTCCGAGCTGTTTTTCGACGATGTGACCGTGCCCGCCGCCAATCTGCTGGGCGGCGTGGAGGGCCAGGGCTTTTACCAGCTCATGGGCGATTTGCCGTACGAGCGGCTGATCATCGGTGTGACAGCGCTCGCCACGATGGAAGGCGCCTACCAGGCCACGCTGGCCTATGTGCGCGACCGCAAAGCCTTCGGCAAGCCGATCGCCGACCTGCAGAACACCCGCTTCAAACTGGCCGAGGTGGCGACACAAATCCAGGTGGGCCGCGCCTTCATCGACCGCTGTGTGGAGCAGCTTGTGGCCGGCACGCTGGACACCGCCACCGCATCGATGGCCAAGCTGTGGGGCAGCGAAACCCAGGGCCGGGTGCTGGACGAATGCCTGCAGCTCTTTGGCGGCTACGGCTTCATGAACGAGTATGTG
Organism: Betaproteobacteria bacterium; assembly: GCA_031411635.1. Lineage (GTDB taxonomy): Bacteria > Pseudomonadota > Gammaproteobacteria > Burkholderiales > Burkholderiaceae_C > Pseudaquabacterium. Next base: position 4 of record JANOBL010000975.1, on the reverse strand, counting down.
ATCG
>JANOBL010000974.1:0-2177 GCA_031411635.1 Betaproteobacteria bacterium | reverse complement strand
TGGGCCGGCCGGCCACCGCCAGGCGGATCGGCTTGTCGGCCGGTTCGGCCTGGTCTTCGGCTTCATTTTCGGCTTCAGGCTCGACAAAATCGACCAAGGCGGCATCGATCAGGCTGCGGATGCCCTGGCCGTGTGATGCCGAGATCGGGTGCGGCTCGCCCATGCCCAACTCGTGAAACTCGGCCAGCAGCGGCGAGTCGATCAAGCCCTCGGCCTTGTTGACACACAGCAGCACCCGCTTGTTGGCGCCGCGCAGATAACGTGCAATGTCGTGGTCCTGGCCCGACACACCGTTGCGTGCGTCCACCACAAACACCACCGCATCGGCCTCGGCCACCGCCGCCTTGGTCTGGCGCGCCATCATCTCGACGATGCCGGTGGGTTTGTCGGGCTCAAAACCCCCGGTGTCGATGACGATGAACTCAAAGCCACCTTGTTTGGCATCGCCGTAGTGGCGGTCGCGCGTGAGGCCGGCAAAGTCCGCGACGATCGCGTCCCGGCTCTTGGTCAGCCGGTTGAACAAGGTGGACTTGCCCACGTTGGGCCGCCCGACCAGGGCGATCACCGGTTTCATTCAGGGCGGAACGCAAACAGCCCGCCGTTGCGGGTGACCACCAAGGCGGTGCTGCCAGACAACACCGGCTGCGCCACCACCGGCGAGCCATCGGTGGGCAGGCGCAGCAGGCTGCGGCCGTCGTCGCGCGCCAGAAAATGCACCTGGCCCTCCAGATCGCCAAACATCACCGCCTTGCCGGCCGACAGCGGCGCGCTTAAGCTTCGGTACAGCAAGCGCTCGTTGGTCCAGACCAGCTCACCGCCGCCGGCGCGCCAGGCGCTGAGGCGGTCGGTGCCATCACCGCCGAAGACAAAATCAGCATCACCGCCCACCGCCTGCTGGCCACCGGCATTGCGGCTCCAGCGCAGCGTGGCACGGTTGGTGTCATTCACCACCACGCAGCCCACCGCGGTCTGGAAGGCCCGGGCGCACAGGTTGTCGCCCACCCGCAGCAGCGGGCCGACCAGATCGTTCAGGCGTTCAACCTCGTTGGTGCCACGCGGGGAAGTAACCGCCACCTCCCAGCGCACGCTGCCGGTGGTGGGATCGATGCCCAGCATCAGCGCGCCAATGCCGGCCACCAAGGTGTTTTTGTAGGCCGCCAACACACCGGGTTGGGCCAGGGTCAGCGCCTCGCCGGAGCGCTGCACGGTCCAGAGGCGCCGGCCATCGAGCGCGTCCAACGCATGCACCACCCGGTCCACACCGACCACAAACACCCGCTCGCCGGCCACCAGTGGCGCGGTGGCGGTGCGGGAAGCCAATCGGGCGCTCCACAGCTTGGCGCCCTGGTCCAGCAGCACCAACTCGTTGTCGCGGGTGACCACGGCGGCAAAACGGCCGTCGCTGCCAACGCCGGCCGACAGCTTGTTGCCGGCCTGGCCACGCCAGCGCTCGGCACCGGATTGGGCGTCCAGCGACAACACCGTGCCATCGGTGCCGGCGACGATGAACGCGCCATCGCGCACCGCCACCGCGAGCGGAAACTGCACCGAATCAAGCCGGGCGCTCCAGACCTGGCGGCCGGCGATCTGCGGTGTCACCGCCTCCAGCGCGGCGGGTTTGGGTTTGTCGGCAGCGCAGCCAACCAAAGCTGCTGCCAGCGCGGCCAGCGCAGCACGGCAGATGAAGCCGCGCATCACTTGGCAGCCCCGGACGCCGCAGCGGCTGGCGGTGCCGCCAGCGCGGTGAGCTTGGCCTCGATCAGTTTGCGGTAGTCGATTTTTTCGCCCATCGCCTTCCAGGCAGCTTGGTAAGCACTGCGGGCCTCGGCGGTTTTGCCCTGGGCCAGCAGCACATCACCACGCCGGTCGGCCACCAGCGCGGCAAACTCTTTGGCGCGGTCTTTCACATCCACTGCGTCCAGGGTCTTGAGTGCCGCGTCGTATTGCTTGGCATCCAGCAACACACCGGCCAGGCGCAGCCTGGCGATGCTGCGGTATTCGTCTTCCAGCGCGTTATCGGCCACCCAGCCCAGGCTGGCCTTGGCGGCGTCGGGCTGGCCTTTGTCGTACTGCACCCGGGCAGCCAGCAAGCCGCCTTGCTGGGCAAACACGGTGCGGCCGTAGCGGTCTTTCAGGTCGTTGAAGACGCGGCCCACCTTGTCGGCATCACCGGCCAC
>JANOBL010000973.1:0-1657 GCA_031411635.1 Betaproteobacteria bacterium | reverse complement strand
GCACCGATCATCAGCGTCGACAGGCTGGCATTGGTCTCTTTCGTCGGGTCGACCTCGCCGGTGACCTTGCCGGCGCGCAGCACCGTGCAGTGGTGGCAGAGCGCGCGGATCTCGTCCAGCTTGTGGCTGATGTAGAGGATGGAACAGCCCTCGGCCGCCAGCTGGCGCAAGGTGACAAACAGCGTCTCCACCGCCTGCGGCGTCAGCACCGAGGTGGGCTCGTCCAGGATCAGCAGTTGCGGGTTGGTCAGCAGCGCCCGCACGATCTCCACCCGCTGGCGCTCGCCCACCGACAAGGTGTGCACCGGGCGCAGCGGGTCCACCGCCAGGCCGTAAATGCCCGACACCTCGGTGATGCGGCGGATCACCTGGGCCAGCGGCAGCGATTTGTCCAGGCCCAGCCAGACGTTCTCGGCCGCGGTGAGGGTGTCGAACAGCGAAAAGTGCTGGAACACCATCGAGATGCCCAGCGCGCGTGCCTGCTGCGGGTTGGCAATCTGCACCGGCTTGCCGTTCCACGAGATCTGGCCTTCGTCGGGCCGCACCGCGCCGTAGATGATCTTCATCAAGGTGGATTTGCCGGCGCCGTTTTCGCCCAGCACCGCGTGGATTTGCCCCGGTGCCACTTGCAGCGACACCTTGTCGTTGGCGCGCACGGCGGGGTATTGCTTGCTGATGCCGGCCAGTTCGAGTCTGAGCATGGGGTGCTTGTCCTTGTCCCGTTGGTGTTTTTAAGCCCGCTCGGGTTGGCGCAAATAACGGCATACGCCCGCCACCCAGGTCTCTCTCAAATTGCGCTCGTCACCCAAGGTCATCCAGGCAAACAAGCGCTCGTGCAACTCGCGGGCCAGCGCTTCGCGGCGCTGCGCCACCGGGCCCACCGCCGCATCCCACAGGCACAGATCGGCCACCAACCCGGGCTGCAGCGAGCCGATCTCGTGGCCAAGCTGCAGCGCCTGCGCAGCGCCGCGCGTGGCCGCATGCAGCAGCGCCCACGCGGTGAGCCGGTTGCCGGCCAGCGCCTGCACCTTGTAGCCATCGGCCATCGTGCGGTGCATCGATAACGACGTGCCACCGCCCACATCCGACGCCAGGCTCACATTCACCCCCGCAGCCACCGCCTGCTGCCAGCCAAACAGCCCGCTGCCCAGGAACAGGTTGGACGAGGGGCAAAACGCGATCTGCGCACCGCTGTCGTGCAGCAACTGGCGGTCGGCATCGTCCAGCCAGATGCCGTGGGCCAGCACCGCGCGCTGGTTCAACAAGCCGTGCTGGGCATAAACATCCAGGTAGCTGCGCGATTGTGGAAACAGCTCGGCAATCCAGGCCACCTCGGCGCGGTTCTCGGCCACATGGGTTTGCATGTAGACGCCGGGGTGATCAGCCAGCAGGCGCCCGGCCATCGCAAGCTGATAGTCACTGCTGGTGGCGGCAAAACGTGGTGTCACCGCGTAAGCCAGCCGGCCCTGGCCATGCCAGCGCGTTATCAAGCGCCGGCAATCCAGCTCGGCTTGAAGCACATCGTCACGCAGGTTGTCGGGCGCGTGGCGGTCCATCAACACCTTGCCGGCAATCACCCGCATGCCGCGCTGCCGGGCGGCCACAAACAGCGCCTCGGTGCTGGCCACATGCACGGTGGGAAACACCACCGCCGATG
>JANOBL010000972.1:0-17951 GCA_031411635.1 Betaproteobacteria bacterium | reverse complement strand
CCCAAAACCCGGCTGACCGTGGCCGATTACGTGGCCAGGTCGTCATAACGGGTGGCCGCCAGGTGCGCGGTGACCGCAATGCCGGCCGCCACCACCACGGCCACCCACGGCGCCAGCGCGGCCAGCACGACCAGGCCTTGCGTGGTGTCGGCGGGCGGCGGCTGCAGGCCCGACAGCGTGCCCAGCAACACCGCAGCAATGCCCAGCCAAAACTCGGCCCGGTGCAGTTTTTTGGCCTTCAGGCCGGCGGTTTCGGCGGCATTTTTGTAGTAGCGCACCTGGCCTTGCACCCGGTCGGCCACGTAATCGGCCACGGTCAGCCGGGTTTTGGGCGGGCCGCTTTTGCGCTCGGGCACTTTCACCGCCGCGGCCAGGCCGGACAGCTCGATCGCGGCCTGCTGGATGGCCCGGCTGCGGCGCGACAAGGCGCCGGGGTGGGTGGGATCGAATACCGGGCTGCCGTCGGTGGGCGGCTCCAGGGACAGCACCCCCATCAGGTGGCGGAAGATGGCTTCTTTCAGCAGCTCCGACACATTGCGCGCCCGGGTCCAGGCCCGCAGCCGTTCTGGCGTGAGCTGGCTTTGCCGCACAAACGGCACCACCGCCAGCAGCAGCACACCCAGCGTGGCGACGATATTGCGCATGCTCTCTAGGGCGGGGTTGCTCAAGGTGCTGGCCAGCACCGTGAAAAACAGGCCGGCAATGCCCGCCACGGCGGCGATCTTGCGCCACTGCTGGATACCGTCACGCAACTCGTTGGCCACCGCCGACCACAGCGCCTGGTCTTGCCAGGCCCGCGCCACCACCTGGTCGGCGCTGCTGGGCTGGTCTGCGGGCATGGGCCGGTCGCCCGGGGCATTGGCTTCCATGACGCTTCTCCGTGTTGGATGTTCTGCGTGGGGCGAGGCTGAAAATCAGTATTGCATAGAAGCCCTTGGCGTCCGCACTGCGGCGTAGGGGGTGGGCAAGGCTTGCGATGGCCGACAATCCGGCCCCGATGCGCCCATCCACCGGTTCTCCGCCACCACCCGCTGCAGCGGCCGCCAACAGCTCGATCTGGCTGACGCTGCGCCACCCGGTGTTCCGCAACCTGTGGCTGGCCAGCGCGGTGTACTTCATCGCCAACGCGATGCAGGCGATGGCCGCCGCCTGGCTGATGGTGGAGCTGACCGGCTCGTCGTTTCTGGCTGCGCTGGTGCAGACGGCGGTGTTTTTGCCGATGTTTGTGCTGAGCCTGCCGGCCGGTGTGCTGGCCGATACCACCGACCGGCGCCGCTTGATCATCGGCGCATTGCTGGTGCAGGCGGTGGTGGTGGTGGTGCTGGCCGGCTTGCTGATGCTGGGCTGGGCCGGGCCGGCCACCTTGCTGTTGTTCACCTTCATCGCCGGCTGCTGCACCGCGATGCTGTCACCGGCCTGGAACTCCGCCGTCGGCGAGATCCTGCCGCGCGACGAGCTGCCGCAGGCCATCATCGCAATGAGCATTGCCTACAACGGCGCCCGTGCGCTGGGCCCGGCGCTGGCCGGCCTGATCTACGGCCTGGCCCATGCCTGGCGCGGCACCCTGGTGGGCGGCGGCACGGTGTTTGCGCTGGCGGTGCTGGGCACCCTGGTGATGGCCTGGGTGATCAACCACCATCCGCCCAAGCCCTTGCCACCCACCCGGCTGCCGCCCGAGCGGCTGTGGGGCGGCACTTTGGCGGGGCTGCGCTACGCCTGGCATTCGCACATGATCCTGGCGCAGCTTGTGCGCACGGCGGCCTACAGCGGCGCGGGCTCGGCCTTGTGGGCGCTGCTGCCGGTGATCGGCCAGCAGCGGCTGGGCCTGGGCGCCGAGGGTTTTGGTTTTTTGATGGGCTGCCTGGGCACCGGCGCGGTGGGTGTGGGCCTGGTGCTGGGCCGGCTGCGCCAGCGGGTTGGGCTGGAGCGGCTGGTGACCATCTGCTGCTGCGTATTTGCCGCGGTGATGGTGGTGGCCGCGCTGTCACGCTGGGCGGCGCCGGTCTACCTGGGCTTGATGGCGGGCGGCGCGGCCTGGATGAGTGTGATGAGCACCTTCAACACCGCCACCCAGACCAGCGCGCCGCCCTGGGTGCGCAGCCGCGCCACCGCGATGCATGTGCTGAGCGCGCTGGGCTCGTTTGCGCTGGGCTCGGCGTTTTGGGGTGCGGTGGCCGGCATCGCCGGCTTGCAGGTGGCGCTGTGCACCGCCGCAGCGCTGATGCTGGGCAATCTGCTGCTGGCGCGACGCTTTCCGCTGCGCATGGGGGCGGTGACCGAGGTGACACAAGCGCCGTTCGAGGATTTGCTGGTCACCGACCAGCCCGACCCCGAGGCCGGCCCGGTGGCGGTGGAGCTGAGCTACCGCATCCAGCCCGAGGATGCCGAGGCTTTTCTCGCCGAGCTGACCTTGATGAAGGCACCGCGCCGGCGCGACGGCGCCACCTTCTGGCGCATCTACCGCGATCTGGACGACCCGACACGGTATGTGGAGCGTTTCATCATCACGCGCTGGGCCGATTACCTGCACCAGCGCGCCCGCGCCACGGTGGCCGACCAGGCCATCGAGGCCCGGCTGCGTGCGCTGCTGGCGCCGGGCGAGACGGTGGGGATGCAGCACTACATCGCGGAGCGGTAGGCAGGCGCACCTGGCGAACGATCTGCCGGCCCGCTAGCGGACAAGCGCCTGAGTCCGGCCTGTATGGCGCTTCAACCTAGATTCCGCAGTTGACCGCTTCCCACCGCTGGTTACACCGCATGAACATTGAGATTTGTACCCACGACAACGTTCACCTGTTGGGTGAGAGCGCTACGCACCCGATTGAGCCGCGCTGCGGCACGCTTGCCGCGTTGCTCCTCCTCGCGGGCATGAGCCCGCAGCGTCGTCGCGCCTCGCCAGCTAGCCGCATCGCGGCCCACTCGGGCGCGTCCAACTGCGGAATCTAGGTTCAACGCGGACGGCGCTGCGCAAGGGCCAGGCGCAGTTCGTCGATGTCGGTAGAGACGCTGCCGTTCCCGCCATCCAGCTTGCGGGCCTGCTCGGCTTCGTGCAGCGCCTGTTCCAACTGCGCCAACCCCTGAGCACGCTGGCCAGCCAGTTCAAGATGCAGCCCCAGTTCTTGTCGGGCCCGGTACAGCGCTTGCCAGGCGTGGATGTTGTCGCGCTCCCATGCGGTGGCTTTGCTGCCGGCGGCAACGGCCGCCTCCAACGCTGGCCCCGCCTCGGCCGACCGGCCCGGCAGTTTCTTCAGCGTCTGGGCCACCATGCGTTGGCACACCGACATGCCACGCTGGTGCTTGTCCGGCTGATCGTCGGCGCCCATGGCCCGCTGCAACTGCTGGATAGCTTGCTGGTAGGCCTGCAGGGCCGGTGCCAGGTCGTCTTGCAAGTTCAGGTGGTTTCCCAGGCCGTACAGGTCTTGCGCGGCCTGGTTGAAGCGCGTTGCCGACGCCGCCAGCGCGGCGGCCTGCAAAGCCGCCGCCGCCGCTGCACGCCAGGCGGTCCCGGCCGCTGCCGGGCTGCTCTCTTGCTGCGCAATGGTCCGTTGCGCCGTGCCCAGGGCGTCCTGGTGGCTGGCGCGGTCGGGCTCCAGCTTGCCGGCCTGTGCGATGGCTGCCAGCGCGGTGCGCCGCGCAAGCAGCGCTTGCGCCGATGCGCCCTGGCGCTGCTGCCAATCGGCGAACTCGTTGTAGGCGTGCATGCGTTCCACATGCCGGCTGGCCTGCTCGGCGGCGGTGTCGGGCGGCCCCGCCAGCCTGGCAGCCAGGTCGGCCGCTGCCAGGCCTTTGTTCAGCGCTGCGATTTCCTGCTCGCCCTGCTTCAGATTGCGCTGCTGCGTTGCGATGCGTCGGTACAACGCGGCCAGGTTGTTCTGGTAGAGCGAGGCTTTCGGCACCAGCTCGGCCGCCTTTTCGATCCAGGGCAATGCATTCTTGTAGGCCGCGACCGCTTCGGTGGCGGCGTTGGGGCCTTGCTGCATCGCGCGCAGGTCGCCTTGCTCCAAGGTCAGCAGGTACAGCCAGTTGGCTTGGCTGGCGCGGTCCTCGGCCGACACGGCGCGATCGAAGGCCAAGCGGCCGGGTGGCTGGGCGGCTTCGTAGGCCGCCAGTGCCGCCTGGATGTTGCCGAGTCCGGCTTGCAGCTTGGCAATACGCCGCCAGGCGTTGCGCCGGTTGTGAAGGTAAACGGCCTCGCGTTCGTTCAATGCAACGGCCTGGTCAATCGACCGCAACGCGTCGGCGTAGGCCTGCAGCGCAGGCTTGGGTTGGTCGGCATGTTCCAGGGCATCGCCCAGGTTGATTTGCGCCACATGCAGCAGGTTGGCCCGACTGCCCAATGCCGGAGCCAAGGCCGGCGCCTGGTTGGCCGTATCAGCTTGCCCCGGCAGCCTGGGCTGGAGGATCTGGTTTTTTTGGTCCTCGGTCGCCGGCACCCGTGCGATGTTGGCCATCAATTGCTGGGGTGCCAGCTCGAGGGCCCGCTCGCGTGGCCGGATTTCGTCGCGGTAGGCGGCGGCGGCCTCGGTCCAGCGCGCCAGGTTTGCATGTTGCCTGGCCAGTGCCCCGGCACGTTCGGCCAGATAGTCCCACCACAGCGGATCGGCCGGATCACGATCAACCGCGCTGCGGGCTTTGGCCAGGCTGCTGCGCCGCAGCGCCAGCGCGTCGTTGGTCCGGCCATCAGTGTCGGCACGGTCGGCACGCAAGCTGTCGACATCGGCGGCCGCGACCAGCAGCATCGGTCCGGCTGGCCGCGCCGTGGCCAGTGCGCGGTCCAGCACGGCCTGCATCTGGCGCAGCAGGGCGTCGGCCTGTTTGGCATCGCCGGGCTGGTTCAGCAGTTGCAATGCCATCGCATCGAAATAACGTATTCGGTGCTGGACCAAAGGGGTCCATTGCGGTGCGTCGCGCAGCAGACGGTCGATGAGGTTGCGGCCCTTGTGCAGTTGCACCAGCGCCTGGGCCGGATGGCCGGCATCGCGCTGTACCTGGGCCAGTGCATAGATCGACCAGTACCAGTCCTGGTGCCACCGCAGGTTGGCGGGCGCGCCGGTGGCCGCCGTGGCGTACAGGCGTTCGGCCTGCGCAAGGTCTGGCAGCGCCTCGGCCCACCGACCCTGGCTGGCAGCCAACATGCCGCGGTCCTTGTGCAGCCAACCCAAATCGCGCAGGCGGTTCAGGTCGGACGGATCGGTGGTGGTCAGTTTCTGCAACGCCGGCAGCACCTGGCTCAGGGTCAGGCGGGCCTGGTCGGGGTTGCCCAGATCCTTCTGCACCTGGGCCTTGAGCATGCGCAGGGCCTGCAGATCGCGCTGCCACGGCGCATTGCTGCCATCCCAGTGCACCAGTTCGTCCATCAAGGCCTCGATATGCAGGTAGATGTCCAAGGCCTCTCGCTGTGATCCTTGGGCGATCTTCTCGTTGGCACGGAAGGTGGCGGCCAACACCTCGCGTTGGCGCGCATCGGACGACAGCGGATGGCGCTGCCGCCAGTCGTCGGTGAAGCGGCCGGCGGCTGCCAGCGCCTGGCGTTGCGCTGGTGCATCGTCGAGCCCGGCCAAGGCGTCGGCGCGGTTCTCGTGGGCATCGATCAGCGCCTTCGACAGCTTGGGCGTCGCCAGCGCGGTGGGCAGAGGCCCGAGCAAGGCAAGGGCCCCATCCAAGGCCTGCAGCGCATCACGCGGTCGGCCCAACTCGTTGAGGGCGCGGCCCACCGCGCTGTGGCTGAGCGACAGCTCGATGCGGGCGTCCACCCCCGGTGTGGTGTTGAAGATCACCTGGCGCAGCGCCAGCGCCTGGCGGTGAGTGACCAGCGCAGCCGCAGATTGGCCCAGATCGATCTGGGCGTCGCCCAGCCGTGCCAGTGAGCGTGCCTGCTCGGCCTGGGCCTGGACGGGCACGGCCGGGTCCGGGCTGGCTGCGGCCAGGCGCCCGAAGACCTCGGCCGATTGCGTGAACCGGCGCACCGCCTCGCCAAGCTTGCCCTGCGCCAGCTTCAGATCGCCGGCATTGCGCAAGGCCAGGCCTTGCGCGCGCAGCGCGGAGGGCCGTTGCCCGTCCGAACCCTCTGCTTGCTGCAAGTAGTGATCGACCTGGACCTGCACTGCATCCAGGATGTCGCTGCGGCCCACCGGCCGCAGTTGGTCGAGAAAGCGCTCGCCGATCAGGAAGGCCAGCAAGTCCTCGGCCTGGCTGCGGCTGGTCTCGGATTGGGCTTGCGCCGCGCGGGTTTCGAGCAGCCGCGCCTGAGCCCGGCCTTCGGCCTTGCGGGCGCTGTTGCGTTCGGCATCGGCTGCGGTGAGCGCGGCCTCGGCGGTCCGCCGGGCGTTCTTGGCCTGCTCGTACAGAAACGCCATGCTGAAGGCCACGACCATCGGCACCACCACCGCTGCCCCGGTCATGGCCCGCATCCGCCACAGGCGCTGGCGCTCGGCCTGCTCGCTGCGCAGCAGAAATTCCATCGTGTCCACAAAGCCGGCAAGGTAGCGCCCGGCCCAGGCCGGGTTGGGGTGTTCGCGCTGTCTCCAGCCAACATAGAACTGCAGGTCGGGCTGGCGCAGCAGGCCAAGCTGGCCGCTGCGGTGCAACTCGGCGGTCTGGCCCAGGCGCAGGTAGGTCTGCGCCGATTGCGCTTCGGCCTGGCCCCAGCGCCGCAGCCGGTCCCACACCCGCATCAGCGACTCGTGCGAGATGTCGATCGGCGAGTCGCACTGCAAGGCGGTGCCGGCCGGGGGCATCAGAAAACTGCGCTGCGGATCGCGAAAGACCTCGATCACCGCTGTCAGTTCCTCGGCGCTGGCCTGGGTGATCTCGACCAGCTTGTCCAGGCGGGTGGGCCGGCGGGTACCGCGGCTGTCGGTCACCCGGTCGGTAATGGCCCTGAACAAGGCCTCGGCCACCGCCTGCTGCCGGCCCGGTTGCAACAGGCGATAGGCTTGTTCGGCATGCAGGTCCAGCGCCGTGATCATCGTGCCGGCTTTCTGGTAGTGGCCCAGTGTCAGCTCGCCGCTGCCACCGGCATCCTGCCAGCATGCCCAGGTGCGGTTCAGCGCGTGCTGCAGGATCGACAACTGGTCAGGGTTGTCGCCGACATCGTTGACCAGCCGGGTGATCAGGGCGGGGTCGCAGGGCGTGCCGGTCACCCGCAGTGGCTCGGCGATGGCCGCGCGGCGCTCGTCGCGTGACATGCGCGGCACCAGGTATTGGCCCTGGTTGACGGCTTCCGGCAACCCCAGGAATTGAGCGCACTCGCCGAGAAAATCAGAGCGCATTGTCAGCACGATCCAGATCGGCAGCGCCGCCTGGGCCGCCGCCGCCAGCAGCAGCTTGACGAAGGCCGCAGCCTGTTCGTCGGTGTGCAGCGTTGGCGCCGCCTGCGGCGACGCGGCGTCCAGTGCCTGGTAGCGGAACAGCTCTTCGAACTGATCCACCACCACCAGCAGGTTCTGGCCCGGCGCCAGCCCGGCTTGCTGGCATGCATCGACCAAGCCCAGCGTGCTCATGCTCAGCGTGGCCAGCATCAGGTCGGCTGCGGCACAACCGGCCGGCGGCGGCTGCGCCGGCGCCAGCATGTCAGGCCGGCACAGCACCTCGGCCAGCGCGTGCATCGGGCTGTGGCCGGGACGCAGAACTGCCACCCGCCAGGCGCAGCCGGCGTGGGCCAGTTGGCCGCGGTACAGCCCAGGGATCAGGCCGCAACTCACCAAGGACGACTTGCCCGATCCCGAGCTGCCGACCACCGCCAGCAGGCGGGTCTGCGCCAGTTTGTCGATCATCGCGTCGACCTGGTCGTCGCGGCCGAAGAACAGGTGTTCTTCATCAGCCCGGAACGGCCGCAGGCCGGGGTAGGGATTGGCCGCCTGGGCGTCGACGCTCACGGCCCGCGTCCCGGCGATTTCAATGCCTCGACGACGGGCAGCAAGGCGGCGCCAGACAGCCCGCCCAGTGCGTCGATCAGGCCCGGTCCTGCCACCTGCTGCAGCAATGCCTTGTCGTCGGTCAGCGGCGGCATCAGGCAAGTCCAGCTCCGGTGCGGTCGGGCGCGGTCGGGTGTGATCGTGCGCTTGCGCAGTTCCACCTGGCCGAGCTTCCAGAGTTCGTTGCCGGCGCCGTACACCAGGATGGTCGCGTCGCTGGCCAGAAGATGGTCTGTGTTGGCCCTGCGCACCTCCGCCGACTTGCCGGCAAACACCGGTATCGTCCACTCGATGCCTTGGGCCTCGAGGCGCTGGATCAGCGGCACCACCGCCGGTCGGTCGGCCTCGCTCATCATCAAATGCACCCGCGGCGGGCCGCTTGGCTTGGTGCTGGCATGCGTCGGCGGCGCGGCAAGCTGACGCAAGCGGTTGTCGATGGCCTCTTTGAGCGTTTCGAAATCGCTGCGCAGCAGGTCGGCCCCCGCTTGCTCGGCAGCGCTGGTTTCAAGCCGATCGATGAAGGCTTGCTGCTCAGGCCGCTCGCCCTGGGCGCCGGCGGGCAGCCAGATGATGCGGCGCAGCCCGCTGCGTTGGCAATGCAGCGCTGCAAGGCTGTTTTCCAGCATCACCAGTGAGTGGCCGCTGGGCCCGTCCGGCACCCGGCCGACGCTGTTGCCCACCAGGTGCACGCTCAATGCGCAGCGGTCCAGCAACGGGTTCAGTGCGGCCGGCAATGCGTCTTCGGATTCTGGCGCGGGCTGCAACTGCAGCACCTCGTGGCCCAGTCTGTTCAGTTGCACGGTCAGGCGGGCGCGCGCGTCCTGCTGATCGCGTCCGCAATCGGCCATGAACACCGCCGGTAGCGCCTGGCCTCTTGGGGTTGCCGCCACCGCGCCGGCCGCCAGCGCGGGGTTCAGCTCGCCCAGCGCCTGGGTGATTTCGTAAGCCAGCCGGGTGATCGTATGCAGGTACTGCTGGCCGTTCAGGCCGCCGGCATCCGGCTGCAGCTCGATCGGAAACTTGTTGTCGTCGGCATAGAACCGGTAGCCGACCGTGCCCTGCATCGGCGCGGGCACCGGCTCGGCAGGCAGCTTGATCACCTTGACGACGCGGCTCATGTTGCCCAGCGTCAAGCCACCGGTGCGCGCGGCGGCCGCGCAGAACTCGTCGATCTCGCGCTGGCACCAACCAGAGCCCACATAGCTCGGGCTGAGGATGGAAACCAACAGCGCTGACGCGGCCAGGCGATCGGCGATCTCGGGTGTGAAGACCTCGTTGCCCTTCAGCGTGGCATCGATCCAGACCCGGGCATCCCGGCCCAGCCGGGTGTTCAGCCGCTCCTGCAGCGCATCACCAAATACCGTCACCCAGCCCTTCTGGCCGTGGCCTGGAAATGGGGCGTTGTCGCGATGGGCGTAGCTGATGAAGGCGTCGTGGTCGAAAGTCATCATCGCAGCGCGCTTCAGCCCGTCCTTCAAAGGTTCAGGCTGGCAGTTTAGGCGGGCCCATCGCGGCAGTCGTGATTCAAGCTGGGGAGGCCAAGCGGCGGCGATGCCGCGCTCAAAGCGTCAACCGCAATCCGACCCAAAAAACGCCAGCGCCGCCTCCGCCGGCAGCGGCTGGCCGGTGCTGCGGGCGCGCTCGATCACATGCCAGAAATAGCGGTAGCTGGCGCGGTCGTGCAGCGTGTCTTGTCCATGATGGTGGTGGCGGATCGGCGCCCACTGCGCGGCCATCGCGGCGGCGATAATCTCGATCGCTTCATCCAGCTCGGCCACGCTGGGCGCAAAGGCATCGACGATGGGCTGGATCTGCGCCGGGTGGATGCTCCACATCCGGGTGTAGCCAAACTCGCGCGCGGCGCGGCGGGCGGCCGCGCTGATCGCCGCGATGTCCTTGAACTCGGTCACCACGCAGTGCGAAGGCACCTTGCCGGCCGTGTGGCAGGCCGCTGCAATCTCAAGTTTGGCGCGCACCACCAGCGGATGTTCAAACTGGCCCCTGGCGCTCATGCCGGCACGCGGAATCGCGCCCCGGTGCGCCGAGACAAAATCCATCAGCCCGAACGACAGGCTCTGGATGCGCGGCAATGCGGCCATGGCCTGCACATCGCGCAGCGCGCCGTGCGTCTCCACCAGCGCATGCACGGCCAATTGCGCACCCCGGCCATGCACCCGGCAAGCATGCTCGATGTGGTTGATGGCCTGTTGCAGATCGGCCAGGTGGCGTGGCTTGGGCAGCATCAAATAAGCCAGCTTGTCGCCGGCCCGGCCCACCAGGGTGTCCACATCGTCGGCAAACGACGGGTGGTCCACCGGATGCACCCGGGCGCCAACGCGGTCAAACAGGTTGTCGGTTGACAGCACGAGCTCGGTCACCAGCCGCACATGCTCGGCCTCGGCGCCCACCGGTGCGCCGTCTTCGCAGTCCAGCGTGATGTCAAACACCGGGCCCAGCTCGGCCTGCAGCGCCAGCGCCTTGCGCATGCGCAACTCGGTGCCGCAATAGTGGTCGCACACCGGCAGGTCGGGTGGCGCGTCGCCTTCGTCAAACAAGGCGTCGCGTGGCAGGAAGGTTTGAGTCATGGCGTTTGGCGTGGGGTTTTGGGGTGACATCGGGCATTGAACCTGAAAATGGCAATGGGCTGAGTTTTCCAAAGGTACTTCAAACGCCGGTTAACGTTTGTGCCAGCGTCAGCCACAACCACAGCGGTGCCCGCGACGGGAGAGCTGGATTCGTTGGCTGTACCGAATAAGCGCTGAATTTCGCGCGCGCCAGATGGGCGCGGGCTTTCGGCCTGTCAAATAACCATCACGCCGGGCGACGACACCGTGCATAGCGCCGGGAACCGGCCTAGCACTTTTGCCAAAGCGCCCCTGGTAAAAATTGCGGAGCGGGCTTGTCTGTGCCGCCTTTGCCTTGTCGGAAATTTTTACAATGCGGTTCCGGATGCAGCTAATTTTATGTCGTTTTGTGCAGATTCTGCCACCCTCCCGCCGGCAGCCGAATATTTTACGTTGGCGAGATCGACTGTAAGTGGTTGATTCAACAGCTTGTCCCGCCGATTCGGTCAATCTATCCTCGACAGTCTTGAGTTTGAGCACACATCTTGCTTTTGCAGGCTTTGAATGGCAGTTTTCATGGTGTAACAGCATCGGTCACAGGCAAGTGCAATCTTCTGTGACATATTCAAGACAAATCAGTCATCAACATCTTTATTTTCCTGAAAGGTTTGCATTCATGAGCCCAATTAAATCCGCGTTGGCAATCTCGGTTATAAGTTTGGCTGCCACCGCCCCCGCGTCGGCTTTGGTCCTGATGGCCGATTACACCGATGCATCCGTGTCAGGCGGTATCTTTCAAACTGCTAGCGGCCAACTGCAGTCGGGCCCGGGGGGTGGCGCCACCGACATTACCGCAACGTTCAAGGCCAATATCGCGGCTGTATTCATCTATTTGCAAAACTCGATCAAGGTTGCCTTCAATCACGTCGTGACCTTCAAGCTTCAAGATTTAGCTGGAACCGGCGCGGACGGCTACTCGTGTTGCGGCACTGAAGACTCCAACCAGCGCCCCAATTCGTCCACCATTGTCCTCGACAGCAGCAGTAATTCCAGTTTCTATGCTGATGCGACGCCTTTCGACAACTCCGAATACACGATGACTTATACGGACGCGATCCTCGGCGGGGGCACGGTCAATGTAGGTCGCTCCGGTTCGGCGTTTGCCGGCAGTGCTGCCGAGAACCGAACGGACATTTTGACGCTTGTGATGCATGAGACGATACATTCCATCGGCTTTGGCGGCGCCACACGCTTTACCGCGCTTGTGGGCTTTGACGGGGCTGTTGGTGCCCCTGACCGAGAGTTGGTCGTGCCCACCGCACTCACCGGCTTTGCCTCGGATTTCATCATTCCATTCCTGAGTCAAAGCGCCCACATCGATCCGTTTGCGCAAGGCAACGTGTACGAGCGCGCGGTCACTTCGGAGCCGAGCTTCGGCAACAATGATCGCTGGCTCCTGACCGGGGCAGAAGTCTATGGGCTCTGCACCGTTTTGGGCTGCACGCCCGATGAGGTCAATGCGAACCTGGTTGGACCCAACGCGGTTCCAGAACCCGGCAGCTTGTTGCTGGTGGCAATGGCCGGTCTGAGCTTGATTGCAACCACCCGCCGTCGCAAGTCTTCGCGAGCCTGAGAACGCTGGTCGTGGCAAGCGCTGCACACTGCCTGGTGCTTGCGGCGCTTGCCGGTGCCCCGGCAGCGGCTCAACGGGCGCGTGACCCGGTGGCACCGGCCCCAACTGCGAACGTCTCAATTCAAATCGTCAACCCGGATGTGCGAACTGCCATCCGGGTTTTTCTTGATGGCAAGGTGATATTCGACGGCCTGCCAACACCTTCAACGCTCAGCAACATTCCCACCATTCCTGCGGTGGTGGGGCCGGTGGCCCTGGTCGCCGGGAGCCGGCATGCATTGATCGCCGAAGTCCCCGGGGTAAGCACCCGAGCGCGGCTTGAGTGGTCGCCGCGTATCGATGGCAGCGCGTGGGTCGTGATCCACTATTACCCGGGTCGGGGCGATCCGGCCACACCACCCTTTTTTACGTTTGCATTGCAGGCAAATTCCCACAAGCTGCGCTGACTTGGCAAGGCTATGTGGCTGGCCCGCCGGCCGGTCACATCACAGCAGGTGCTTGACCCCGTCCTGCTCAGCCACCAGTTCGGCCAGGGTCTTGTTGATGCACTCCTGGCTGAAGGCATCGATAGGCAAGCCCTCGACCAGCGTGTACTCACCGCCCGCGCAGGTGACCGGAAAGCCGAACATCACATCTTTGGGAATGCCGTACTCGCCGTTGCTGGCCACGCCCATCGTGACCCAGCCGCCGTTGCTGCCCAGCGCCCAATCGCGCATGTGGTCGATCGCGGCATTGGCGGCCGATGCGGCGGAAGACAGCCCTCGCGCCTCGATGATCGCGGCACCGCGTTTGCCCACGGTGGGCAGGAACACGTCCTTGTTCCACACCTGGTCGTTGATCATGTCCTTGACCGGCGCACCGTCGATGCTGGCAAAGCGATAGTCGGCATACATCGTCGGCGAGTGGTTGCCCCACACCGCCAGCTTCTGGATGCTGGCCACCGGTTTGCCGGTCTTGGCGGCGATCTGGCTCAGCGCGCGGTTGTGGTCCAGCCGCAGCATCGCGGTGAAGTTCTTGCGAGGCAGATCGGGTGCCGATTTCATCGCGATGTAGGCATTGGTGTTGGCCGGGTTGCCCACCACCAGCACCCGCACATCGCGCGAGGCCACCGCGTTCAAGGCACGCCCTTGGGCGGTGAATATCTGGCCGTTGATCGCCAGCAGCTCAGCCCGCTCCATGCCGGCCTTGCGTGGCATCGAGCCCACCAGCAGCGCGTAATCGGTGTCCTTGAAAGCGGTCATCGGGTCGCTGTGCGCCTCCATGCCGGCCAGCAGCGGAAACGCACAGTCTTCCAACTCCATCATCACGCCCTTCAGCGCCTTCTGCGGGCCGTCCACCGGCACCTCCAGAAGCTGCAGGATCACCGGTTGGTCCTTGCCCAGCATTTCGCCCGAGGCGATGCGGAACAGCAGGGCATAACCAATTTGGCCGGCGGCGCCGGTGACGGCCACGCGAACGGGCTTTTTGCTCATGGGAGGCTCCAGGAGGGAGGGTGACAGGGGGGTGACAGAAGCGGCAAACAAAGGGTAACCGGCAGTGTAGGCCAACCGGGGGTTGTCCCGGGGGTGCAGCCGGTGTTGTCAAGGCCCGCGTCCAGGCCCGCTTTCAAACTCTTCTGTCTTCTATAAGACAATCATCGCCATGCCCGTTGCTGCCACGCCGTCCAACCCTGCCGCCGAGGCCCCTGCAGCGCCGCAAGCCACCCAGGCCAGCCCGGCGTTCAGCCCGCTGTATCGGCAGATCAAAGGCTTGATCACGCGCGAGCTGCAAGCCGGGGCCTGGAAGCCGGGCGAGGCCATCCCCAGCGAGCAGGAGCTGGCGGCGCGCTTCAAGGTCAGCCAGGGCACGGTGCGCAAGGCGATCGACGAGCTGGCAGCCGACAACCTGCTGGTGCGGCGCCAGGGCAAGGGCACCTTTGTGGCCACCCATGCCGAGCAGCAAATCCAGTACCGTTTTTTGCGATTGATGCCCGACGACGGCGGTGCCCGCGGCCTGGAGCGCCGCTTGCTGGACTGCCGCCGCACCCGGGCGCCGGCCGATGTGGCGCGTTTGCTGGACGGCAAGAGTGGCGACGCGATGGTGCAGCTTCGCCGCTTGTTGCTGGCCAAGGGCCAACCGGTGGTGCTTGACGAGATCTGGCTGCCGGGTGGCCTGTTCAAGGGCCTGACCGTGGAGCGCCTGAGCGATTACAAAGGCCCGATGTACGGCATGTTCGAGGCCGAGTTTGGCGTGCGCATGATCCGCGCCGAGGAGAAAATCAGGGCCGTGGCGGCCGACGCTGCCAGCGCCGATCTACTGGCCTTGCCGCCTGCGGCGCCGCTGCTCAGCGTGGAGCGGCTGTCATTCACCTATGGCGACCAGCCGGTGGAGTTGCGCCGGGGCCTGTACAACACCGAGCAGCACTTCTACCGCAACGAGTTGAACTGATGTTGCACCGCATTGCCGGCGGGCTGGCATCGGGCTTGGCCATCAGGTCCAGGTAAGTCTGCTGCATTGCAATAAACTCTTCGGGTTTCACACTGATTACAACGAGACCACATCCCATGGCAGACCACTTCAAAGCAGGGCGTGATACGCGGCCCGGCGCCAACATGCGGCTGTTTCCGGATGCGCTGCAGTACCGGCTGCCGATCGCGGCGCTGGTGTCGATCCTGCACCGGGCCAGCGGCATGCTGATGTTCTTTTTGCTGCCATTCATCGTCTGGATGTTTGATGCCAGCGTCACGTCCGAGATCTCGTACGACGGCTTCACCAGCGCCTTTGTCGCCGGCATCGGTTTTGTGCCGGGGTTTTTCTTCAAGCTGGTGGCGCTGGCGCTGATCTGGGCCTATTTGCACCATGCGGTGGCCGGTGTGCGCCACCTGTGGATGGACGCCACCCACAGCGTGACCAAGCAGCAAGGCCAGTCGTCGGCGGTGGCCACGTTTGTGATCAGCATCGTGCTGACGGTGGCGCTGGGCGCCAAGCTGTTCGGTTTGTTCTGATCTCCCCATCACAAGATCAAAAAAGGCAACAAAAGATGGCCGTCAACTACGGATCAAAGCGCCTGGTCGTGGGTGCGCACTACGGGTTTCGCGATTGGCTGAGCCAGCGGGTCACTGCCGTGCTGATGGCGCTGTTTACCTTGGCACTGCTGCTGCAGGTGATCTTTGGCGGGCCGATCGGTTATGACAGTTGGGCCGCGATCTTCTCGCGCCAGTGGATGAAGGTGCTGACCTTTGTCGTGATCGTGTCGCTGGCCTGGCATGCCTGGGTGGGCATGCGCGATGTCTGGATGGATTACGTCAAGCCGGTGGGCGTGCGGCTGGTGATGCAGGTGGCCACGATCGCCTGGCTGGTGGGCTGCGCCGGCTGGGCTGTCCAGGTTTTGTGGAGACTTTGAAAATGGCAGCAGTCAAGACCAATGTGGCGCGTCGCAAGTTTGACGTGGTGATCGTCGGCGCCGGTGGCTCGGGCATGCGCGCCTCGCTGCAGCTTGCGCGCGCCGGTTTGAACGTCGCCGTGCTGTCCAAGGTGTTCCCCACCCGCAGCCACACGGTGGCCGCGCAGGGCGGCATCGGCGCCTCGCTGGGCAACATGAGCGAGGACAACTGGCACTTTCACTTCTACGACACGATCAAGGGCTCCGACTGGCTGGGCGACCAGGACGCGATCGAGTTCATGTGCCGCGAGGCCGGCAAGGTGGTCTACGAGCTGGAGCACTTTGGCATGCCGTTTGACCGCAACAGCGACGGCACGATCTACCAGCGCCCGTTTGGTGGCCACACCGCCAACTACGGCGAGAAGCCGGTGCAGCGCGCCTGCGCCGCCGCCGACCGTACCGGCCACGCGATGTTGCACACGCTGTACCAGCAAAACGTCAAGGCCCGCACCCAGTTTTTTGTCGAGTGGATGGCACTCGATCTGGTGCGTGATGCCGACGGCGACGTGCTGGGCGTCACCGCGATGGAGATGGAGACCGGCGAGGTCTACATCCTCGAAGCCAAGACCACGCTGGTGGCCACCGGCGGCGCCGGCCGCATCTTTGCCGCGTCCACCAATGCCTTCATCAACACCGGCGACGGCCTGGGCCTGGCGGCACGCGCCGGCATCCCGCTGGAGGACATGGAGTTCTGGCAGTTCCACCCCACCGGCGTGGCCGGCGCTGGCGTGCTGCTGACCGAAGGCTGCCGGGGCGAGGGCGCGATCCTGCGCAATGCCAGCGGCGAGCGTTTCATGGAGCGTTACGCCCCCACCTTGAAGGACCTGGCGCCGCGCGATTTTGTCTCGCGCTGCATGGACCAGGAGATCAAGGAAGGGCGCGGCTGCGGCCCGAACAAGGACTACATCGAACTCGACATGACCCACCTGGGCGGCGAGACCATCCTGAAACGCTTGCCCAGCGTGTTCGAGATCGGCCACAACTTTGCCAACGTCGACATCACCAAAGAATGCATTCCCGTGGTGCCCACCATCCACTACCAGATGGGTGGCATCCCGACCAACATCAACGGCCAGGTGGTGATGCCCAGCGGCGTGGGGGCGGACCGCAATCCCAACACGGTGGTCAACGGCCTGTACGCGGTGGGCGAGTGCTCTTGCGTCAGCGTGCACGGCGCCAACCGGCTGGGCACCAACTCCTTGTTGGACTTGCTGGTGTTTGGCCGCGCGGCCGGCAACCACATCGTCGAGGCTCACGCCAAATCGGCTAAATCGGCCCAAACGCCTAGCAAGCCGATGCCGGCCGATGCCGCCGATGCATCGCTGGCGCGCATTGCCCGGCTGGATGCCAGCACCTCGGGCGAGTACTCGCAAGACGTGGCCAACGACATCCGCGCCGCGATGCAATTGCATGCCGGCGTGTTCCGCACCCAGGTGGCGATGGACGAGGGAACCAAGAAGATCGCCGCGCTGCGCGAGCGGGTGGCCGGCATCACCTTGAAGGACAAGAGCAAGGTCTTCAACACCGCGCGCATCGAGGCGCTGGAGGTGGAGAACCTGATCGAGGCGGCGCAAGCCACGATCGAATCGGCCGCTGCCCGCCACGAGTGCCGTGGTGCCCACACGGTGAGCGAATACGAGCGCCTGGCCGACGACCCGCAGTTTCCGCTGGGCCGCAACGATGCCGAGTGGATGAAGCACACGTTGTGGTTCAGCCAGGGCAACCGGCTGGAGTACAAGCCGGTGCAGCTTAAACCGCTGACGGTGGACAGCGTGCCGCCCAAGGTACGCACGTTCTAAACGCTGGCCCAGGCTCGAACAGGACAACAACACATGACGAAGCGCACGTTTCAGATCTACCGCTACGACCCGGACAAAGACGCCAAGCCCTACATGCAGAGCATTGATGTCGAGCTGGACGGCACCGAGCGCATGCTGCTGGACGCGCTGATGAAGCTGAAATCGGTGGACCCGGCGATCAGCTTTCGCCGGAGCTGCCGCGAAGGCGTGTGTGGCTCGGATGCGATGAACATCAACGGCAAGAACGGCCTGGCCTGTTTGACCAATATGCGCGATCTGCCCGGCGTGGTGGTGCTCAAGCCGCTGCCCGGCCTGCCGGTGATCCGCGACCTGATCGTCGACATGACGCAGTTTTTCAAGCAGTACAACTCGATCAAGCCGTATCTGGTCAACGACGAGATCCCGCCCGAAAAAGAGCGGCTGCAAAGCCCCGAAGAGCGTGACGAGCTGAACGGCTTGTACGAGTGCATCCTGTGTGCCAGCTGCTCCACCAGCTGCCCCAGCTTCTGGTGGAACCCGGACAAGTTCGTCGGCCCCGCCGGCCTGCTGCAGGCCTACCGGTTCATCGCCGACAGCCGGGACCAGGACACCGCCGGCCGGCTCGACAACCTCGAAGAC
>JANOBL010000971.1:0-1623 GCA_031411635.1 Betaproteobacteria bacterium | reverse complement strand
GAAGTGGTCGTGCATGGGTTTGACACCCGCGACCATTGCGTCTATGACCTTGACGGGCATGCCAGCCAGATCTCGCTCGGCGCGCTGCTGCAGACGATGGCGGTGGCCGCCACGGCTCACGGTTGGCACATGACATTTCTGCGCCGGCCCGCGACGACCGATGTCCGCCCGACCTTTGATGTCAAATTTACGGCTGACCCGTCGATCGCACCAGACCCACTGATTTCAGCCATCACGCAACGCTCGGTGCAGCGCCGCCCGCTGCGAACGCGATCCCTTGCCACCGCCGAAAAGCAGGCCCTGGCTGCGGCTGTCGGCCCGGATTACAGTCTGCGCTGGATTGAAGGCTTCAAGGGGCGGCTGGACGTCGCGCTGCTGATGTTCGGCAATGCGAAGCTGCGCCTGACCATGCCTGAAGCCTACCAGGTGCACCGCAGCGTCATCGACTGGGGACAGCGTTACAGCGAGGACAAAGTGCCCGACCAGGCGCTTGGCGCCGATGCGCTCACCCTGCGGCTGATGCGCTTTGTGCTTGGCAGTTGGGCGCGCGTGGCCTTTTTCAATCGATTCCTGGCTGGCACATGGCTGCCGCGTCTGCAGATGGACTTGCTGCCTGGGCTGGCCTGCGCAGGGCACGTCGTCATTCAGGCCGAACGCCCGCCACAAACCATTGACGATTGGGTTGCTGCGGGCCGGGCAATACAGCGTTTTTGGCTCACCGTCACCGGCCAGGGCCTTTGGCACCAGCCCGAGGTGACGCCACTGATCTTTTCAAGCTATTTGCGCCACGGCATCCAATTTACCCGCGACCAAACAGTGGCCCGCCGCGCCGCCGCATTGTTGCCGGGCTTGACGCACCTGCTTGGCGGTGACAGCCGCAGCGCTGTCTGGATGGGCCGCATCGGCGAAGGTGATGCGCCTCGATCGCGGTCCATCCGGCTGCCGCTGGAGCGACTTTTGGTGCAAGCCGCCTGAGCCTGAAACCAGCAACATCGCCCGGAGCCTCAAGCAATGCGAGAAATCACCCCGGCGCAGATTGGCACTTTCCTGCTGCTGCTTGCGCTGATTCTTTTGCTTGGGGTTGCCGCCGCTTGGTTCAGCGTTGGCATGCTGCCGCTTGGTGACTTTCGGGCGCTGGCTATCGTCTTCACCAGTATTATCGCGTTCTACTTGGTGGCCTTTGTGATCTATCGGTTATTCCTGCGACTGGTGCCGCTACAGCAGGGTGAATTGGCTATGGGCTCGCGCGGCGAGTTTGCGGCGCAGGTCAACATACTGTTCTACTTGATCTTGTTCAATACGCTGATTCGAACGCATTTTCTGCCGGTACCGTTGCTGCGCCTGGTTTACCTCGCCCTCGGCGCCAAGATGGGCAAAAACAGCTACAGCGCCGGTGTATTGCTGGACCCACCACTGACTTATATAGGCGACAACTGCATAATTGGCCATGATGCGGTAATTTTCGCGCATGCAATCGAGGGATCGAGCTTGGCGCTCGCAGCGGTGCACATCGGCCACAACGTGACCATCGGGGCAACCGCAGTGGTGATGTCGGGCGTGGTAATCGGCGACGCTGCCATCGTCTCAGCCGGCGCTGTCGTCCGCAAAGGCACCCACATCGGT
>JANOBL010000970.1:0-3019 GCA_031411635.1 Betaproteobacteria bacterium | reverse complement strand
ACCTTCCCCCTGGCAGGGGGAAGGAGCAGGACATCCCTCAAGGCCTCATTGAGCAGCACACCATGTCATCAAAACTCTCCGTCAATTCCGTCAATTCCGTCGCAGCCGAGCAGCCGGCACCATCCCGCCGCGCCTTTCTGCAACAGGCCAGCGCGCTGGTCGGCGCCGCAAGCTTTGGCGCGCAGGCCCAAGCCACCGACTACAAGGCGCTGGTCTGCGTCTTCATGACCGGCGGCAACGATAGCCACAACACCGTGGTGCCCATGGGTGCCGCTGCCTATGCCGCTTACAAGGCCGCACGCGGTGGCCTGGCACTGCCGGACGGCAATACCGGCCTGCTGCCGGTCAGCACCCCGGCCGGTGTGGCCTATGGCCTGAACAGCGGCCTGGCGGCCATCGCCCCGCTGTGGGGCCAGGGCAAGCTGGCGGTGCTGGCCAATGTGGGCATGCTGGCCCAGCCCACCAGCCGGGCCCAGTTGCTGGCCGGCAGCGCGCGCCTGCCCAGCAACCTGTACTCGCACAGCGACCAGATCGTGCAGATGCAGGCGGGTGATGCCAACGGCTCGGGCGGCACCGGCTGGGCCGGGCGCAGCGCCGATGCGGTGCAGGCACGCAATGGCAGCTCGCGTTTTCCACCCAGCCTGGCTATGAACGGCTCGGCACTGTTTTGCGCCGGTGCCACGGTGACCTCGGCCAGCCTGGTGCCCGGTTTCGACATGACAGCCGACGGCCTGAGCGCCTGGCCCGACAGCGCGGCCGCCGCCAAATCCAGGGCGCTGGCAGAAATCCTGAGCCTGGACGGTGGCTTGGCGATGGTGCAGGCCGCCAACCATGTGCGGCAGGACGCGCTGTCGCTGAATGCGCTGCTCAAAGGCAATGTCCAAAACAGCGCCGGTGGCGCGCTGGCCACCACTTTCCCCGGCACCCTACTCGGCCAGCAGTTGCAGCAGGTGGCGCGCATCATCAAGCTGCGGGCCACCACCGGCATGGCGCGGCAGGTGTTTTTCTGCGCTATCGGTGGTTTTGACACCCACTCGGGCCAGAGCTGGCAGCAATGGGATTTGCTGCGCCAGGTGGCCGAGGCGATGGCCGCGTTTTACGCCGCCACCCAGGAGCTGGGTGTGGCCAACCAGGTCACCGCCTTCACCGAGAGCGAGTTTGGCCGCTCGCTGCAGCCCAGCGGCAGCGGCAGCGACCACGGCTGGGGCAGCCACCACCTGGTGCTGGGCGGCGCGGTGAGGGGTGGTGATCTGTACGGCCGCTTCCCGTCGCTGGCGCTGGGTGGGCCGGACGACGCCAGCAACCGCGGGCTGTTGATCCCGTCCACCTCGCTGGACCAATACGGCGCCACCTTGGCACGCTGGTTTGGTGTAGCGCCGGCGGCAATGGCATCGGTGTTTCCAAACCTGGGTGTTTTTGCCGGCGCGGACCTGGGCTTCATGGGCTGAAAGCCGAATTTGCCCACCCCACGCCCACCCCACGCCCACCTCACGCCCACCTCACGATTCAGCCAACAGGTTTATTCCCGCGTCCGGGCATCGCGCTTTCCCTGTTGCGCGATGGCACCTGGCAATGCGAGCCTGCGGCCTTGCATTCTTGCCCGGGGGGCTGTGTCATGACGCTGTTCAAGAATCACCTGTTGCCGGACGTGGCGCCGGCAGCGCAAAGGCTGTTGGCGGCAGCCCTGCTGCTGGCCATAGCCGCCTGCAGCAGCACCCCGCTCGCACCCGACGCCCAAGCCGTGCTGCGCCGCGCCGACGCGGCGATGGGCGGCGCCAATCTGCACAGCCTGCGTTTTGCCGGCCGGGGCACAGGCGCCACGTTCGGCCAAGCCTGGCAGCCGGGGCTGGCCTGGCCGCTGCTGAACTACAGCACGCTGACCCGCTGGGTGGACTATGACAACGCGGCCTTCCGTGAAGACTTCGGCCGCAGCCGGGGTGAGCCCACCGGTGGTGGTGCCACGCCGCTGATGGGCCAGGGCGAAACACGCGCCTCGGGCTCGGTGCGCGAGGGTTTTGCGTGGAATGGCAGCGGCGACACCGCCACGGCGTCACCGGTGGCGCTGGAAGCCCGGGTGCACGATTTGTGGACCACGCCGCACGGTGTGCTCAAGGCCGCGCAGCGCTGGGGCGCCAGCGCCGCCATGCGCAGCGAGGAAGGCCAGGCCTACACCACCTTGGCGGTGACCGTGCCAGGCAAACTCAGCGCCACGGCCTGGATAGACGCGTTGGACCGGGTGGTGCGCATCGATTCGGTGATGCCGCACCCGGTGCTGGGCGACACCCCGGTGAGCACCCGTTTCAGCGACTACCGCGCGGTGGCGGGCCTGATGTTTCCGCACCGCATCACCCAGACCCAGGGCGCCTGGCCGGTGCTGGACCTGAGCGTCACCGAGGTGCAGCCCAATGCCCCGGTGGCGATCGAGGTGCCGGCCGCCGTGCGCGGTTTCTCTGAGCGGGTGGCGGTGGAGGCGGTGGCGCCAGGCGTGTGGTTTCTGGGCGGTGGATCGCACAACAGCGTGGCGATCGAGACCGATGGCCAGATCGTGCTGGTCGAAGCCCCGCTGTACGACGGCCGCGCCAGCGCGGTGCTGGCGGCCGCCAATGCGCTGGTGGCCGGCAAGACGGTGCGCACGGTGATCAACTCGCACCACCACTTCGACCATGCCGGCGGGCTGCGCGCCGCGGCGGCAGCCGGCACCACGCTGGTCACCAGCGTTTTGGCCAAGCCCTACTTCGAGCGGGTGTTTGCCAACCCGAACCGGGTGGCACCCGACAAGCTGGCCTTGTCCGGCCGCAGCAGCTTCAACATCATCGGCGTGGACG
The DNA here is from genome assembly GCA_031411635.1 of Betaproteobacteria bacterium. Taxonomy (GTDB): domain Bacteria; phylum Pseudomonadota; class Gammaproteobacteria; order Burkholderiales; family Burkholderiaceae_C; genus Pseudaquabacterium. Next base: position 194 of record JANOBL010000970.1, on the reverse strand, counting down.
GCACGCTGGCGCTGAACGACGGTCCACGCCGCATCGAGGTGTTCGAGATGCAGGGCAGCGTTCACGCAGTGGGCTTTTTGATGGTCTACCTGCCCAACGAGCGGCTGCTGATCGAGGCCGATGCCTACACCCCCGGCCCACCCGGCAGCGCGCCGCCGCCGGTGGTCAACGCCAACCAGCAGAACCTGGCTGAC